>NZ_RJNY01000017.1:0-43226 GCF_003942795.1 Streptococcus mitis | reverse complement strand
GAGCAGCTCGGTAGCTCGTCGGGCTCATAACCCGAAGGTCGTAGGTTCAAATCCTGCTCCCGCAATTTGGCTCGGTAGCTCAGTTGGTAGAGCAATGGATTGAAGCTCCATGTGTCGGCGGTTCGATTCCGTCTCGCGCCATATTTTGTTTATAACTTGGAAGGGTAGCGAAGAGGCTAAACGCGGCGGACTGTAAATCCGCTCCTTCGGGTTCGGGGGTTCGAATCCCTCCCCTTCCATTACTTTAGTTACGGGCATAGTTTAAAGGTAGAACTAAGGTCTCCAAAACCTTCAGTGTGGGTTCAATTCCTACTGCCCGTGTTAATATGATTATGGCGGGTGTGGTGAAGTGGTTAACACACCAGATTGTGGCTCTGGCATGCGTGGGTTCGATCCCCATCACTCGCCTATTTTATATTATTGGGGTATAGCCAAGCGGTAAGGCAAGGGACTTTGACTCCCTCATGCGTTGGTTCGAATCCAGCTACCCCAGTTACTATTTGCCGGCGTGGCGGAATTGGCAGACGCGCTGGACTCAAAATCCAGTGTCCGCAAGGACGTGCCGGTTCGACCCCGGCCGCCGGTATAGTAATAAAGACAAGGTTTTCGGACCTTGTTTTTTGATTTAGTGAAGATTTTGATTAAGTACAGATAACTGATGAAACATCTTTTTCTTCTTATTCTAGTCATTTTTAGTGTATTTTTGGTATAATATTACTTATTCACAATTTATTTGATTATGAAAGAGTTTGGTGGTTAATGTCTCGGTCTGTTGAATTACTAAAGAAACGTTACTTAAAGAATATAAAAGAGAACCCAGATTTATTTATTGGGATTGAGTTAGAATTTCCTATTGTAAATTTAGAGGGTAAAGCTACAGATGGTGAAGTTGTTAAGGATCTCTTTCGGTATTTACCATCAGTACTGGGTTTTACTATCGAAAAAGTGGATGATTTTGGGAATCCAATTCAGTTGCTTGATCCAGTCAGCCAAGATACGATCTTGTTTGAGGTTGCTTATACGACGATTGAGTTTGCATTCGGAAAGGCCGAATCTATCCAAGAGGTAGATGAACGCTTTAACTTCTATATGGCTACGATTCAGAATAAGTTGGGTGAAGCTAACCATGCTATTGTTGATTGCGGCATTCATCCCAACTGGGATAAAAATGAGAATTGTCCAGTGGCTTATACCCGCTATCAGATGTTGATGGATTATTTGGATTTGAGTAGAAATGTTACTAAATCAGATTTACATCATTTTCCTGAGTATGGAGCCTTTATCTGTGGGAGTCAGGTTCAACTAGACGTTTCAAGGTCTAACTACCTGCGTGTTATTAATGCTTTTACACAAATTGAAGCAGCTAAAGCCTATTTGTTTGCAAATTCTGAGTTTTCAGGGGCAGATTGGGATACCAAAATTTCGAGAGATATTTTTTGGGAAGAATCCATGCATGGTATCTATCCAGAGAATGTAGGTGTCAATGCTAGACTCTTTAAAGATGAGAATGATTTTTTTGATTATCTAAATCATTCTGCAATTTTTACTGCAGAACGTGATGGACAGACCTATTATTTTTATCCTATTCAGGCTAGAGATTATTTGGCTACACCTGAAATCCAGGCATTTAGCCTTAATGGGGATGAGGTTCTTATTTACCCTCAGGAGAAGGATTTTGAAACCCATCGTAGTTACCAGTACCAAAACTTAACGACTCGAGGAACAGTTGAGTTTCGTAGTGTGTGTACTCAGCCGCTTGATAGGACTTTTACTTCAGGAGCTTTTCACTTGGGATTGTTGCTTTATTTAGACAAGTTAGAAGCTTACTTGCGAACGGCTCCATTTTTTACCATAGTTGGTCGGGATTACAGGTTTTTGAGACGACAATTTTCTAAAAAACAACTCACAGATGAGGAAGAAGCTGCGATTCTAGAATTTTCTAAAGACTTACTCACCCTAGCTGAGGAGGGACTGGAGAAGAGAGGCAAGCAGGAAATGACCTATTTACAGCCTTTGAGAGACAAATTGGGATTATAATTTTTGCTATAAAGCGAGAATTTTCTGAAAAATCATGATATAATGGAAAAGACTATAGATAAAGGATAGAGATTCATGACATTAGTTTATCAATCAACGCGTGATGCGAACAATACAGTAACTGCCAGCCAAGCTATTTTGCAAGGTTTGGCGACGGATGGTGGTCTGTTTACACCGCTTTCTTATCCAAAGGTGGATTTGGACTTTGAAAAATTGAAAGATGCTTCTTACCAAGAAGTGGCTAAATTAGTTTTGTCAGCATTTTTAGATGACTTTACGGCTGAGGAGTTGGACTACTGTATCAACAATGCTTACGATAGCAAGTTTGATACTCCAGCTATTGCGCCATTGGTGAAACTGGATGGGCAATACAACTTGGAACTGTTCCATGGTTCAACGATCGCCTTTAAAGACATGGCCTTGTCTATCTTGCCATACTTTATGACGACGGCCGCTAAAAAGCATGGTTTGGAGAACAAAATCGTCATTTTGACAGCGACATCTGGTGATACTGGGAAAGCTGCGATGGCAGGGTTTGCCGATGTACCTGGTACTGAGATTATCGTCTTTTATCCAAAGGATGGTGTCAGCAAGGTACAAGAGTTGCAAATGACTACTCAGACTGGCGACAATACTCATGTTATTGCTATTGATGGTAACTTTGACGATGCGCAAACAAATGTGAAGCACATGTTCAACGATGTGGAACTTCGTGAAAAGTTGGTAGCGAACAAGTTGCAATTTTCATCTGCTAACTCTATGAACATTGGTCGTTTGGTACCACAGATTGTGTATTATGTTTATGCCTACGCTCAGTTGGTCAAGTCTGGTGAGATTGTGGCTGGTGAAAAGGTCAATTTCACAGTACCAACTGGAAACTTCGGTAATATCTTGGTTGCCTTTTATGCCAAGCAAATCGGCCTACCAGTTGGCAAATTAGTCTGTGCTTCAAATGACAATAATGTTTTAACTGACTTCTTTAAAACTCGTGTTTACGACAAGAAACGTGAGTTTAAGGTGACGACTAGCCCATCTATGGATATCTTGGTATCTTCAAACTTGGAGCGTTTAATTTTCCATCTTTTGGGGAATGATGCGGTTAAGACAGCTGAACTCATGAATGCCTTGAGTACACAAGGACAATATGAATTGACAGACTTTGATGCAGAGATTCTGGATCTCTTTGCAGCTGAATATGCGACGGAGGAAGAAACAGCAGCAGAAATCAAGCGTGTTTATGGGTCAGATTCTTATATTGAGGACCCACACACAGCTGTTGCCTCAGCAGTGTATAGAAAATACAAAGCAGCTACGGGCGATGCGGCTAAGACAGTGATTGCTTCAACAGCTAGTCCATACAAGTTCCCAGTGGTTGCCGTAGAAGCGGTAACAGGAAAAGCAGGCTTAACTGACTTTGAAGCCTTGGCTCAATTACATGACATTTCAGGAGTGGCAGTGCCACCAGCGGTTGATGGCCTTGAAACAGCTCCAGTTCGTCATAAAACAACAGTGGCAGCTGCTGACATGCAAGCAGCGGTTGAGGCTTATCTAGGACTTTAAGACAGAGGGAGTAAACTCGGTTGGGAAACCAACTGAGTTTCTTTTCATCAGGAGGAAGGATTGTTTAAGAAAAATAAAGACATTCTTAATATTGCATTGCCAGCTATGGGTGAAAACTTTTTGCAAATGCTCATGGGAATGGTGGACAGTTACTTGGTCGCTCACTTGGGACTGGTAGCTATTTCGGGTGTTTCAGTGGCTGGCAATATTATCACCATTTATCAGGCGATTTTTATCGCTCTGGGAGCTGCTATTTCCAGTGTTATTTCAAAAAGTTTGGGGCAGAAAGATCAGTCCAAGTTGGCTTATCACGTGACAGAGTCTTTCAAGATAACCCTATTGCTGGGTGCACTTTTAGGCGCTTTATCCATCTTTGCTGGGCAAGAGATGATAGGACTCTTGGGGACGGAGAGGGATGTAGCCGAGAGTGGTGGACTATACCTATCTTTGGTGGGTGGATCGATTGTTCTCTTGGGCTTGATGACCAGTCTAGGTGCCTTGATTCGTGCAACGCATAATCCGCGTCTACCTCTCTATGTTAGTCTTTTATCCAATGCCTTGAATATTCTTTTTTCAAGTCTAGCTATTTTTGTCCTTGATATGGGCATAGCGGGTGTTGCATGGGGGACTATTCTGTCTCGTTTGGTTGGTCTTGGGATTTTGTGGTCGCAATTAAAGTTGCCTTTTGAGAAACCGACTTTTGGTTTAGATAAGGAACTATTGACTTTGGCTTTGCCAGCGGCAGGAGAACGTCTCATGATGCGGGCTGGAGACGTAGTGATCATTGCCTTGGTTGTTTCTTTTGGGACGGAGGCAGTAGCGGGGAATGCAGTCGGAGAAGTCTTGACCCAGTTTAACTATATGCCTGCCTTTGGCGTCGCTACGGCGACGGTCATGCAGGTAGCTCGAGCAGTTGGAGAGGATAACTGGGAAAGAGTAGATGATTTGAGCAAGCAAACCTTTTGGCTTTCCCTGCTTCTCATGTTGCCCTTAACTCTCAGTATCTATGCCTTGGGGACACCATTGACTCATCTCTATACGACCGACCCTATAGCAGTCGAAGCGAGCGTTTTGGTTGCACTGTTTTCTCTACTAGGAACCCCCATGGCGACAGGGACAGTTATTTATACGGCAGTTTGGCAGGGCTTGGGAAATGCTCGCCTCCCCTTTTATACGACAAGTATTGGGATGTGGTGTATCCGTATAGGGACAGCTTATCTGATGGGTATTGTTCTTGGTTGGGGCTTACCTGGTATTTGGGCAGGGACACTTTTGGATAATGGTTTTCGCTGGTTATTTCTACGCTACCGTTACCAGCGTTATATGAGCTTGAAAGGATAGGAGATGCAAAAAATAGCCTTTATTTGGGATTTGGACGGGACTTTATTGGACTCATACGAAGCGATTTTGTCAGGGATTGAGGAGGCCTTTGCTCAATTTTCTATTCCTTATGATAAGGAAAAAGTGAGAGAGTTTATCCTCAGGTACTCTGTGCAGGATTTGCTGGAGCAGGTGGCAGAAGAGAGAAACCTGGATGCGAAAGTGCTCAATCAGGTACGTGCCCAGAGCCTGGCTGAGAAGAATACTCAGGTAGTTTTGATGCCAGGTGCGCGTGAAGTGCTAGCTTGGGCAGACCAAGCAGGGATTCAGCAGTTTGTCTATACTCATAAGGGGGACAATGCTTTTACCATTCTCAGAGACTTGGGGTTGGAATCCTATTTCAAAGAGATTTTAACCAGTCAGAGTGGCTTTGCGCGCAAGCCCAGTCCAGAAGCGGCGACCTATCTGCTAGATAAGTATCAGCTGGATCCTGAGAAGACCTATTATATAGGGGACCGGACTTTGGATGTGGAATTTGCCCGGAATAGCGGCCTTCAAAGCATCAATTTTTTAGAGTCGTCTTATGAAGGGAATCACAGGATTCAAGAGTTAGCAGATATTCCTCATATTTCTGAGGATTGGAGGCGAGAAGATTGTGTCAGTTTTGTGACAGAAACCTAACAAACTATTTCAAGTAATCGCGTTTGTTACAAAGAATAGACAGTTCTATTAAATAGGCCCGAGAGGGCTTTTTTTCTGCTTTTTTTGTGTTATGATAGACAGGTACTCATTTGAAAGGAATATGAACGAATGAAGAAAAGAATTATTTTAGCCTCAACTGTAGCCTTGTCTCTTGCTCCCGCATTAGGAGCTAAAGCTCAAGAAATCTCTTGGACAGCACGTAGCGTTGAGCAAATCCAAAATGACGTGACGAAAAACGAAAACAAAAACAGCTATACAGTTCAGTATGGTGATACCCTGAGCACGATTGCAGAAGCTTTGGGAGTAGATGTGACGGTCCTTGCTAATTTGAATAAAATTACCAATATGGACTTGATTTTCCCAGATACTGTCCTCACTACAACTGTCAATGAGGAAGAAGAGGTAACGGAAGTTGAAATCCAAGCTCCTCAAGCAGATGCTAGTGAAGAAGTGACGACTGCGACAGCTGATTTGACGACGAATCAAGTGACAGTCGATGAACAAACAGTTCAAGTAGAAGACCTTTCTCAACCAATTGAGGAAGCTCCAACTGCAATTGAGACTGAAAAACCAGCAGAAGTAGGGCCAAGTTCAGAAGTTTCTGATACAGCGACAGTTGCTGAGGAGACACCATCTACAGAAATACCTGTAGCAGAAGAAACAGCTGAAATGACTCCAGCGGAAGCACCAGTAGCAGCAACAACTAGTCCAGTTGAAGAAGCTCCACAAGTGGCGACTCCAGCTGCCGAAGAAACGGCTGCAGCAACTTCAGCAGAAGCCCCAGTAGCAGTTGCTCTAGCAACTGAAACACCTGCTGATACAACAGGAACAAGTGTAGCAGAAGAAACAGCAGCATCAACAACAACTTCTGACACTGCAACTTCGACTTATCAAGCAGAGCAAAGCCAAGCTCCTTCAAGAACTTATTCAGCTCCAGCGGCTCCTGACTATGCAGGACTTGCTGTAGCTAAGTCTGAGAATGCTGGTCTTCAACCGCAAACGGCAGCCTTTAAGGAAGAAATCGCCAACTTGTTTGGCATCACATCCTTTAGTGGTTACCGTCCTGGTGACAGTGGAGACCATGGTAAAGGATTGGCCATCGACTTTATGGTCCCAGTGAGTTCAGCACTTGGTGATCAAATCGCGGAATATGCAGTCAAAAATATGGCTAGCCGTGGTATCAACTACATCATCTGGAAACAACGTTTCTACGCTCCATACGATAGTAAATATGGACCAGCCTATACGTGGAATCCAATGCCAGACCGTGGTAGCGTAACCGAAAACCACTATGACCACGTTCACGTATCAATGAACTAATCATTAAAATGGAAGTTGGGAACTGATTGAGTTCCCGCTTCTTTTTTGTGTGTCATTCCTTCAGGGTAAACAAGACGATTCTTCTGAAGCAAGGTGGGCCTGCTATTTTGACTCTGCTGAGTATGTTACTTTTGAAATAAGAAAACCAGCGTCCTGAACGACGCTGGTTTTTGTAGACTCTTATCCATTTCGACGTTTACGGGCTAGTAGGGCTCTGTAAAAGAAGATATGATTGTTCTGGATATAGGGAAGGAGTGAAAAGCTAGCAATTCCAAAAGTAATCCAATTGAGGAAGTACCAAGGGAGTAGTTGTAGATCGAGGACAAAGCGCTGGAATTTGTAACCCTTCATCAAGAAACGGCTAGTTTTCAGGATTTGACGGGGTTTAGCCTGTCCTAAATCTAGAGTATCGCAGAGGAGGAATTCTACCTGCGAGTAGGCATAATGTTGTGGAACGTAGAGGATGTTCCCTACAATCATCAAGATGAGACTCGCGAAAAAGTAGAGGCCAAAGGTCATAAGGAACTGCTCTGTTTCAAGGGATGAGAGGTCTAATTTTGGAAATTCAGGATGTAGGGCGATAAATCTCCGAGCTAAGAGATTGCTATAAAATAGAAAATAAACGCCTACTAAGTTTGGAATGCTCCATAAAAAGAGGTAGAAACGTTTGAGGAGCAGAGTTAGGAAGGTTTGCGAGAAGCGCTCTTCAGCAAAGAGGGCCAGGCTTGATTTTACTGAGAGTTCTGTATCAGGATCCTTGAGGAGTCGGAGTGTCGCAAAGGCAGCACCTGCTAGAAAAATCGTGCTCACAAAAGAAACCACTAGTGGGAAGAGATAGGCTTGGAGCACTTGTGCCAGCATGCTGAAAAAGGATTGCTCTAAAACACTCTCCTGGAGACGAGCCAAGGGGTTGAGAAAGCCAGATAAGATGACCAGTATGCTAGGTAAGAGATAAACGAGAAATAGGCGGGGATTTTCAGCCTGAAATTGCCTCGTATGTAGACGAATAGTTTTTAAATCAATTTTTGGGTATTTCATTCTCTCATTATACCATAGTTCGTGACAGTTCCTGGTTTTTTTGATAAAATCATACAGTATGCCTTTGGGCACAAAGTATGAACTGGGACTGTCTTTCCCAGCTTCGGAGGTAGAAAATGTCAGATTCACCAATCAAATACCGTTTGATTAAGAAAGAAAAACATACAGGAGCTCGTCTGGGAGAAATCATCACTCCCCACGGTACCTTCCCGACACCTATGTTTATGCCAGTTGGGACCCAAGCTACTGTCAAGACCCAGTCACCAGAGGAGTTGAAGGAGATGGGATCAGGAATTATCCTGTCAAATACTTATCATCTCTGGCTTCGTCCTGGAGATGAACTTATTGCACGCGCAGGTGGTCTCCACAAATTTATGAACTGGGACCAACCAATCTTGACGGATAGTGGTGGTTTCCAGGTTTATTCCCTAGCAGATAGTCGTAATATCACCGAAGAAGGAGTAACCTTTAAAAACCATCTCAATGGTTCCAAGATGTTCCTGTCGCCAGAAAAGGCTATTTCTATTCAGAATAATCTGGGCTCAGACATCATGATGTCTTTTGATGAATGTCCTCAGTTTTATCAACCTTACGACTACGTTAAGAAATCCATCGAGCGTACCAGTCGTTGGGCCGAACGTGGCTTAAAGGCTCACCGTCGTCCGGAGGATCAAGGTTTGTTTGGGATTGTACAGGGTGCAGGATTTGAAGACCTTCGTCGTCAGTCAGCTCACGACCTTGTCAGCATGGATTTCCCAGGTTACTCTATCGGTGGTTTGGCAGTGGGAGAAACGCACGAAGAGATGAATGCAGTCTTGGATTTCACAACCCAACTTCTTCCAGAAAACAAACCTCGCTACCTGATGGGTGTGGGGGCGCCAGATAGCTTGATTGATGGAGTTATTCGTGGTGTGGATATGTTTGACTGTGTCTTGCCGACTCGTATCGCTCGTAACGGGACTTGTATGACCAGCCAAGGTCGTTTGGTTGTCAAAAATGCCCAATTCGCTGAAGACTTTACGCCACTGGATCCTGAGTGTGATTGCTACACATGTAAGAACTATACACGCGCCTACCTTCGCCACCTGCTCAAGGCTGACGAAACCTTCGGTATCCGCTTGACTAGCTACCACAATCTCTACTTCTTGCTCAACCTGATGAAGCAAGTACGCCAAGCCATCATGGATGACAATCTCTTGGAATTTCGTGAGTATTTTGTAGAAAAATATGGCTACAACAAGTCAGGACGCAATTTTTAAAGTGTAAAAATAGAATACTGAAATCCTAAGTTTTCTCTTAGGATTTTTCTTCTTTTTTTGATAAAATAAGGTGTATTATGGAATAAAATTAGATGTTTTTACGATCTAATTGAGTGGGGAATAAACTCGTATGCGTATTAAATGGTTTTCCTTGATTAGGATTACAGGTTTGCTTTTGGTGCTCTTGTACCACTTCTTTCAAACAATCTTTCCTGGAGGCTTCTTTGGGGTAGATGTCTTTTTCACTTTTTCAGGATTTTTGATCACTGCCCTCCTTTTAGAAGAATTTGGAAGAAAACGCCAGATTGATTTACTGGGCTTTTTTAAGAGACGGTTTTACCGCATCGTACCACCTGTGGTTCTGATGGTTTTGGTGACCATGCCCTTTACCCTCCTAGTTCGCCAAGACTATGTTGCTGGAATTGGCGGCCAGATAGCTGGAGTTCTCGGTTTTATGACCAACTTCTATGAGATGTTAACAGGGGGAAGTTACGAATCTCAGTTCATTCCGCATCTCTTTGTTCACAACTGGAGTCTAGCCGTTGAGGTTCACTACTATATTCTTTGGGGCTTAGCGGTTTGGTTCTTATCGAAACGTTCAAAATCTAGTAGTCAATTGAAAGGGATGGTATTTCTCCTTTCTGCGGGAGCTTTCATCATTAGCTTTTTCTCCATGTTTATTGGTAGTCTAATGGCTAGTTCCCATTCATCTGTCTACTTTTCAAGTTTAACCCATGTCTATCCCTTCTTTTTAGGAAGCATTTTAGCGACGGTTGTGGGGGTTCGTCAGACGAGCGATTTAGTCAAGCAGTTTGACCGGACGTGGGATCTTCGTCAGAATTTACTGGTGTTTGCTGCAGGTCTTTTGGTATTGGTGCTCTTGACTTTCTTTGTCAAGTTCACCTACCTGTTTGCTTATCTATTCGGTTTCTTACTGGCAAGTTTAGCGGCCGTGACCATGATTTTTGCTGCGCGTGTTTTGCATGAGAAAACGCCTGAGATACAAGAACCTCGGATAATTACATTTTTAGCGGATACCAGCTACGCGGTTTATCTCTTCCACTGGCCTTTTTATATTATCTTTTCGCAGTTGATGAGCAATCTGCCCGCTGTTATTTTAACCGTTATCTTTTCTTATTTCTTTGCTATCCTATCCTTCTATATTATTGAGCCATTGATTGCTGGTAAGACCAACGCTTTAGTTAGAAAAATCACTAAGCTACATCATATCAAACCCATTAGTGCTAGTATTGTGGGCGCTCTTTCCTTACTTACCTTGATTATCATAGCTATGGCTCCTCAAGTTGGAGCCTTTGAGACAGACTTGATGGTCAATGGTTTCAAGCAAGCTCAGACCAATATAGGACAAACAAAGACTCTTGCTGAACAAGCTGAAGTCAGTCGCCTAGGAATTTCTGAGGGGACGAGTTTGATTGGGGATTCAGTGACTTTACGTGCCAATACAGCCTTAAAAACGGCACTTCCTGATGCAAATATCAATGCTCAGGTTAGTCGGACGACCAAGCAAGCCAATGACATCATGCTCAATAATAGTCAGAACAAGGCGCTTTTAAAAACAGTTGCCATTGCAACGGGGGTCAACAATCCTGAAGGCTATAAGAATGATTTGGACAGCATCGTTAACAATCTACCAAAAGGACACCATCTGATACTGGTGACACCTTATGAGGGAGACAAGAGCAAGGACACTTATGCATCAGTGGAGCAGTATGCGGCTTATGCGAGAGAATTAGCTGAAAAGAATCCATATGTGAGCGTCGCTGACTGGAATAAGGTCGCTAAGGAACACCCTGAAATCTGGGCTGGAACCGACCAGGTCCACTTTGGAAATGATAGCAACATGATTGAAGAAGGTGCTAAACTTTACGCAGAAACGATTGCAGCTGCTGTCAAGGCTGCTCAAGAGCTACCTGTAAAATCAAAATAAGATCAAAGAGTTGGAGAAATCCAGCTCTTTTAAAATATCCACGAAAAATAGGTCTATACCATTTACAAATAAAAAAGAAAGGTTTATAATGTAATTGACATAATAAATTCTAACATCAATCTATCAAGGAGGTTATCATTATGCCTAATTATATTAAAGCGGATCAGTTTTTCTACCCACACGGAGTTCGTCGTGGCGGTTACTTGGAACTTGTGGATGGCAAGTTTGGCAAACATGTGGAACAGATTCCTGAAGGAGCTGAGGTGATTGACTATACCGGTTATAGCATTGCCCCAGGACTTGTGGATACCCATATTCATGGATTTGGTGGTGTCGATGTCATGGACAATAACATCGAAGGAACCCTTCATACCATGAGTGAAGGATTGCTTAGCACGGGTGTTACCAGCTTCTTGCCAACGACGTTGACTTCCTCTTACGAGCAGTTGCTTGCAGTAACTGAAAATATCGGTGCTCGTTACCAGGAAGCAAGTGGAGCCAAGATTCGTGGGATCTATTTTGAAGGGCCTTATTTCACAGAAAAATACAAGGGAGCCCAAAACCCTGCCTACATGAAAGACCCTCGTATGGATGAGTTTCGTGCTTGGCAAAAAGCTGCCAATGGCTTGCTCAATAAAATCGCCCTTGCGCCAGAACGCGAAGGTGTAGAAGACTTTGTTCGTACGATTACAGGCGAAGGAGTGACTGTTGCTCTTGGACACTCAAATGCGACTTTTGATGAAGCTAAAAAAGCAGTCGATGCTGGAGCAAGCGTTTGGGTACATGCCTACAATGGGATGCGTGGGTTGACTCACCGTGAGCTCGGTATGGTGGGAGCCATGTATGAATTGCCACATACTTACGCAGAATTGATTTGTGATGGTCACCATGTGGATCCAAAGGCCTGTGACATTTTGCTCAAACAAAAAGGAACTGAAAATATTGCCCTTATCACAGACTGTATGACAGCTGGTGGCTTGGAAGACGGTGACTACATGTTGGGAGAATTCCCAGTAGTTGTTGCCAATGGAACTGCACGCCTCAAATCTACAGGCAATTTGGCAGGTTCTATCCTCAAACTCAAAGACGGTTTGAAGAATGTGGTCGAATGGGGCATTGCGAATCCGCATGAAGCAGTCATGATGGCCAGCCTCAACCCAGCAAAATCTGTTCACATCGATGATGTCTGTGGTCAAATCCGTGAAGGTTATGACGCTGACTTTATCGTACTAGATAAAGATTTGGAATTGGTAGCAACCTACCTAGATGGTGTGAAACGTTATCAAGCCTAAGAAGATAAAAATAGGGGTCAATAAAGGACTCCTATTTTTATGATAGACTGAAAAGGTATTTAAAGAAGTCTTCCTAAAGGGAATGGCAAGCAAAATCCTTTTCTTGTATTAAAAAATTAGATATAATATACGGTACAAAGGAAGTAGTAAGAATGTATCGTGTTATAGAAATGTATGGGGACTTTGAACCGTGGTGGTTCATAGAAGGTTGGGAAGAAGATGTCATCATGAGTCAATCTTTTGACAAGTATTATGATGCTCTAAAATATTATAAATCATGCTGGTTTGAGCTGGAAAAGAAGAATCCTCTTTATAAGAGTCGGAGTGATTTGATGACTATTTTTTGGGATCCTGCTGATAAACGCTGGTGTAATGAGTGTGATGAGTATTTGCAGCAGTACCATTCTTTGGCACTTTTACAAGATGGGCAAGTCATCCCTGATGAAAAGCTACGTCCAGGCTACGAAAAACAAACAGGTCAAGAAAAACACCGTTCTTGCCGCATGAAATGGAGATAAAAAGTAACTTTTTAAGTTGCTTTTTTTATTTTTTTGCGAATAGTTAGATAAGGAGGGCGGTATGGTACAAGAAATTGCACAGAAAATTATTGCTACTGCGAAAGAAAAGAAGGCTCAGGATATCTATTTTATTCCCAAGGAAAAGTCCTATGAGCTTCACATGCGGGTTGGAGACGAACGATGTCTAGTTGACTCCTATGAGTTTGATGTTTTAGCTGCTGTGATTAGTCATTTTAAGTTTGTAGCGGGTATGAACGTAGGAGAGAAGAGGCGTAGTCAGCTGGGGTCTTGTGACTATCAGCATGGGGAGAAGGTGTCTTCTCTGCGTTTGTCTACCGTAGGAGATTATCGGGGACATGAGAGTTTGGTCATTCGTTTGTTGCACGATGAGGAACAGGAGCTGCATTTCTGGTTTCAGGATATGAACGAACTGGGTGAGCAGTACAGGCAACGTGGTCTCTATCTCTTTGCAGGTCCAGTCGGCAGTGGCAAGACGACCTTGATGCACGAATTAGCCAAGTCCCTGTTTATGGGGCAACAAGTTATGTCTATCGAAGACCCTGTCGAAATCAAGCAGGAAGACATGCTCCAGTTGCAGTTGAATGAGGCGATTGGATTGACCTATGAAAATCTGATCAAACTGTCTCTCCGGCATCGTCCGGATCTCCTGATTATCGGTGAAATTCGGGATAGCGAGACGGCGCGTGCAGTAGTTAGAGCCAGTTTGACAGGGGCGACAGTCTTTTCAACCATTCATGCCAAGAGTATCCGAGGTGTTTATGAACGTCTTCTGGAGTTGGGTGTGACGGAGGAGGAACTAGCAGTTGTCTTGCAAGGAGTCTGCTACCAGAGATTAATCGGGGGAGGAGGAATCGTTGACTTTGCAAACAAAGACTATCAAGAACACCAGCCAACTAGCTGGAATGAGCAGATTGATCAGCTTCTTAAAGATGGACATATCACAAGTCTTCAGGCTGAAACGGAAAAAATTAGCTACAGCTAAGCAGAAGAAAATCATCACCTTGTTTAACAATCTCTTCTCCAGTGGCTTTCACTTGGTGGAAATTATTTCTTTTCTAGGAAGAAGTGCCTTGCTGGAAAAGGACTATGTGACCCAGATGCACCAAGGCTTGTCTCAGGGGAAATCCTTCTCAGAAATGATGGAAAGTTTGGGCTTTTCAAGTGCCATTGTCACTCAGTTATCCCTAGCTGAGGTTCATGGAAATCTCCATCTGAGTCTGGGAAAAATAGAAGAATATCTGGACAATCTGGCCAAGGTCAAGAAAAAATTAATCGAAGTGGCGACTTATCCCCTGATTTTGCTGGGCTTTCTCCTGCTAATCATGCTGGGGTTGAGGAACTATTTGCTGCCTCAACTGGACAGTAGCAATATCGCCACCCAAATCATTGGCAATCTGCCACAAATTTTTCTGGGACTAGTGTTGGTTTGCTCTCTGTCTCTACTCTTAGCTCTCACTTTCTACAAAAGAAGTACCAAGATGCGGGTCTTTTCGATGTTAGCGCGGATTCCCTTCCTAGGAATCTTTGTCCAGACTTATCTGACAGCTTATTATGCGCGTGAATGGGGCAATATGATTTCACAGGGAATGGAGCTGACGCAGATTTTTCAGATCATGCAGGAACAGGGTTCTCAGCTCTTTAAAGAAATCGGTCAAGATTTGGCTCAAGCCCTGCAAAATGGCCGCGAATTTTCTCAAACCATAGCGACCTATCCTTTCTTTAAAAAGGAGTTGAGTCTCATCATCGAGTATGGAGAAGTCAAGTCCAAGCTGGGGAGTGAGTTGGAAATCTATGCTGAAAAAACTTGGGAAGCCTTTTTTACCCGAGTCAACCGCACCATGAACTTAGTACAGCCACTGATTTTTATCTTTGTGGCCCTGATTATCGTTTTACTTTATGCGGCAATGCTTATGCCCATGTATCAAAATATGGAGGTAAATTTTTAAAATGAAAAAATTCATGACAAAACTAAAAAAAGCTAAGGTTAAAGCTTTCACTTTGGTAGAGATGTTAGTCGTCCTTTTAATCATCAGCGTTCTTCTCTTGCTCTTTGTACCCAATTTGACCAAGCAAAAGGATGCCGTAGATGATAAAGGAAAAGCTGCAGTTGTCAAGGTCGTAGAAAGCCAGGCAGAGCTCTATCGTTTGGATAAAAATGATGACGCCAGCCTCAGCAAATTACAAGCGGACGGTCGTATCACTGCTGAGCAAGCCAAAGCTTATAAAGACTACCATGCAAAACAAAAAACAAGCCAAACCGTTGCAGATTAAGGCCTTTACTATGCTTGAAAGTCTCTTGGTTTTGGGACTTGTGAGTATCCTTGCTTTGGGCTTGTCCGGCTCAGTTCAGTCCAGTTTTGCAGCGGTGGAAGAGCAGATTTTCTTTATGGAGTTTGAAGAACTCTATCGGGAAACGCAAAAACGCAGTGTTGCTAGTCAGCAAAAAATCAGTCTGAACTTAGATGGACAGACGATCAGCAATGGCAGTCAAAACTTGACCGTTCCTAAAGGAATTCAGGCACCATCAGGACAAAGCATTATATTTGATCGAGCTGGAGGAAATTCGTCTCTGGCTAAGGTTGAATTTCAAACCAGCAAAGGAGCGATTCGCTATCAATTATATCTAGGAAATGGAAAAATTAAACGCACTAAGGAAACAAAAAATTAAGGCAGTGATTTTACTGGAAGCAGTAGTTGCTCTAGCCGTTTTTGCCAGCATTGCGACCCTTCTTTTAGGACAAATTCAGAAAAATAGGCAGGAAGAGGCAGAAATCTTGCAAAAGGAAGAAGTCTTGCGTGTAGCTAACATGGCTCTGCAGACAGGTCAAAATCAGGTAAACATAAACGGAGTAGAGATTCAGGTATTTTCTAGTGAAAAGGGATTGGAGGTTTATCATGGTTCAGAGAAGTTGCTCGACCTTAAAGAACAGTAAGGTAAGAGCGTTCACTCTTTTAGAATCTCTGATTGCCCTTATCGTCATTAGCGGAGGCTTGCTCCTTTTTCAAGCTATGAGTCAGCTCCTCATTTCAGAAGTTCGTTACCAGAAGCAAAGCGAGCAAAAGGAGTGGCTCTTGTTTGTGGACCAGCTGGAGGCAGAGTTAGAGCGTTCGCAGTTTGAAAAGGTGGAAGGCAATCGCCTCTACATGAAACAGGATGGTAAGGATATCTCTATAGGGAAGTCTAAATCGGATGATTTTCGAAAAACGGATACCAGCGGAAGGGGCTATCAGCCGATGGTTTATGGGCTTAAATCAGCTCAAATTACAGAAGAAAATCAATTGGTTCGCTTTCGTTTCCAATTTCAAAAAGGCTTAGAAAGGGAGTTCATCTATCGTGTGGAAAAAGCAAAAAGTTAAGGCAGGCGTTCTCTTATATGCAGTCACCATGGCAGCCATTTTTAGCCTTTTGTTGCAGTTTTATTTGAACCGGCAAGTAGCCCATCACAAAGACTTTGCCCTAAACAAAGAAAAGTTGGCAGCTTTTGCCATGGCCAAGCGAAGCAAAGAGAAGGTTGAGCAAGAAAGTGGAGAACAAGTCTTCAACCTAGGAAAAGTCAGGTATCAAAATACGAAAACAGGTTTTACAACAAGTGTACGTATGAATAAGGGCAACTATGAATTTCTCTTTCCTCCGATGAAAACCCACGAAAAGAAAACAGCTAAAAAGGAAGAGGTAGCGACTGATTCAAGCAATCAAGCAGGGAAGAAAAAATCAGAAGAAAAGCCGGAAAAGAAAGCCAATTCCTAGGCAATTCAACTTCTTTGTGTTACACTAAAAGCATGAAACACGATTTTAATCACAAAGCAGAAACCTTTGATTCGCCCAAAAATAACTTTCTTGCAAACTTGGTTTGTCAGGCAGTTGAAAAACAGCTTGCTCTTCTATCAGACAAGGAAATATTGGACTTTGGTGGTGGGACGGGTCTATTAGCTTTGCCCCTGGCCAAGCAGGCCAAGTCTGTTACCCTTGTGGACATCTCGGAGAAAATGCTGGAGCAAGCCCGTTTGAAAGCAGAGCAACAAGACATCAAGAATATCCAGTTTTTGGAACAGGATTTACTGGTGAATCCTTTGGAGCAACAATTTGACCTGATTGTTGTCAGTCGAGTTCTTCATCATATGCCTGATCTAGATGCGACTCTTGCTATGTTTCACCATCATCTTAGGGAGAATGGACAGATACTCATTGCTGATTTTGTCAAGACAGATACCAACCATCATGGCTTTGAATTGCCTGAACTGGAAACCAAACTCGATCAGTTTGGTTTTTCGAACATTGACAGTCAGATTCTTTACAGTGCTGAAGGTCTTTTCCTAGGAAATTACGCAGAGCTCTTTTTAACTGTAGCCCAAAAATCACTCGCTGACTAAAGCAGTGATTTTTTCTCTTCAGATGGAAAAAAGGAGGGAAATTTGATAAGATAGGAACATGGATTTTGAAAAAATAGAACAAGCTTATACGTATTTACTAGAGAATGTCCAAGTCATTCAAAGTGATTTGGCGACCAACTTTTATGATGCCTTGGTAGAGCAAAATAGTATCTACCTAGATGGTGAGACCGAGCTAGAACAGGTCAAAGAGAACAATCAAGCCCTTAAACGCTTAGCGCTTCGCAAGGAAGAGTGGCTCAAGACCTACCAGTTTCTCTTGATGAAGGCAGGACAAACGGAGCCTTTACAGGCCAATCACCAATTTACACCAGATGCCATTTCTCTCCTCTTGGTACTTGTTGTAGAAGAGTTGCTTCATAAAGAGGAGATTAGCATCCTCGAAATAGGTTCTGGTATGGGGATTTTGGGGGCTACTTTCTTGACTTCTCTTGCTAAAAAAGTAGATTACTTGGGAATCGAAGTGGATGATTTGCTGATTGATTTGGCAGCTAGTATGGCAGATGTGATTGGTTTGCAGGCTGGTTTTGTCCAAGGAGATGCCGTTCGTCCGCAAATGCTTAAAGAAAGCGACGTGGTCATCAGCGACTTGCCTGTTGGCTATTACCCAGACGATGCCATCGCTTCACGCTATCAAGTGTCTTCTAGTCAAGAGCATACCTATGCCCACCATTTGCTGATGGAACAAGGCCTCAAGTACCTTAAGTCAGATGGTTATGCTATTTTTCTGGCTCCGAGTGATTTATTGACCAGCCCTCAAAGTGACTTATTAAAAGGGTGGCTTAAAGATGAAGTGAGTCTGGCTGCTATTATCGCCTTACCAGAGGATATTTTCTCAACTGCAAGCCAAGCTAAAAGTATTTTTGTCTTACAGAAGAAAAGAGATAAGGAAATAGAACCCTTTGTCTACCCTCTTACTAGCTTGCAGGATCCGTCAGTTTTGTTGACCTTTAAAGAAAATTTTCAAAATTGGAGCAAAGGTACTGAAATATAAAAGAGATTTTGTTATAATAGATGAAAACGCTTAAAAAGAGGTATCATCTTATGACAAAAACAATTGCAATCAATGCAGGAAGCTCAAGCTTGAAATGGCAACTTTATCAAATGCCTGAAGAGAAAGTTTTGGCTAAAGGCTTGATTGAACGTATTGGATTGAAAGATTCAATTTCAACAGTAAAATTTGACGGTCGTTCGGAGCAACAAATTCTTGATATCGAAGACCATACACAAGCCGTTAAAATTTTATTGGATGACTTGATTCGTTTTGACATCATTAAAGGGTACGATGAGATTACAGGTGTCGGACACCGCGTCGTTGCAGGTGGTGAATATTTCAAGGAATCAACAGTTGTTGAGGGAGATGTGTTAGAAAAAGTTGAGGAGCTGGGACTCTTGGCTCCTCTTCACAATCCAGCCAACGCAGCTGGAATTCGTGCATTTAAGGAATTGCTTCCAGATATTACCAGTGTTGTTGTATTCGATACTTCATTCCACACAACCATGCCAGAAAAGGCTTATCGCTACCCTCTACCAACTAAATACTACACAGAAAACAAGGTTCGTAAATATGGTGCCCACGGGACAAGCCACCAGTTTGTCGCAGGAGAAGCAGTGAAACTTTTGGGCCGTCCTCTAGAAGATTTGAAATTGATTACCTGCCATATTGGTAATGGGGCTTCTATCACAGCTGTTAAGGGCGGGAAGTCTGTAGATACTTCTATGGGATTCACACCACTTGGCGGTGTGATGATGGGAACTCGTACAGGAGATATTGACCCTGCTATTATCCCTTATCTCATGCAATATACAGAGGATTTCAATACTCCAGAAGATATTAGCCGCGTTCTCAATCGTGAATCAGGGCTCATGGGAGTTTCTAGTCAGTCAAGCGATATGCGTGATGTGATTGCTGCCATGGAAGCAGGAGACCATGATGCGACTTTGGCTTATGAAATGTATGTTGATCGTATCCAAAAACATATCGGCCAGTACCTTGCAGTCCTAAATGGAGCAGATGCGATTATCTTCACAGCAGGTATCGGTGAAAATGCAGCAGATTTCCGTGAGGATGTCATTTCAGGTATCTCTTGGTTTGGTTGTGATGTAGATCCAGAAAAGAATGTCTTTGGTGTAACGGGAGACATCTCAACTGACGCAGCGAAAATCCGTGTCTTGGTTATTCCAACAGATGAAGAATTGGTGATTGCACGCGATGTTGAGCGCTTGAAAAAATAAGTAAATACACGTAAAATTTGATTGTGAAAAGAAGTTGGGAAAGAAATTTTCCAGCTTTTTTTATGTAGAAAATGTCTAAAACCTTGCTGTTATTGGCTTTTTCAAAAAATATGGTATAATAGTAGTAATTTAATAGATGGAGTTGAGTTTTGAAGAAAAGCTTTCGTGTAAAAAGAGAGAAAGATTTTAAGGCGATTTTCAAGGACGGAACGAGTTTTGCCAATCGAAAATTTGTTGTCTACCAATTGGAAAACCAGCAAAACCATTTTCGAGTAGGACTGTCCGTCAGCAAAAAGCTGGGGAATGCAGTTACCAGAAATCAAATTAAGAGACGAATCCGGCACATTCTACAAAGTGTAAAAGGGAGTTTGGTAGAGCATGTCGATTTTGTCGTGATTGCCCGAAAAGGGGTGGAAACCTTGGAATATGCAGAGATGGAGAAAAATCTACTCCACGTATTAAAGTTATCAAAGATTTATCAGGAAGGAAATGGGAGTGAAAAAGAAACTACAGTTGACTAGTTTGTTGGGCTTGTCCTTGTTTATCATGACGGCCTGTGCAACAAATAGTACAGCTAGCGATATAACAGCAGACTCGACAGATTTTTGGAGTAAATTCGTCTATTTTTTTGCTGAAATTATCCGCTTTTTGTCCTTTGACATTAGTATCGGAGTGGGGATTATCCTCTTCACAATCTTGATTCGGACGATTCTATTACCGGTCTTTCAGACACAGATGGTTGCCTCTAGAAAAATGCAAGAGGCTCAACCGCGCATCAAGGCTTTGCGAGAGCAATATCCAGGTCGTGATATGGAAAGTAGAACCAAGCTAGACCAGGAAATGCGCAAGGTTTATAAAGAGTTAGGGATCAAGCATTCATCCTCTCTCTGGCCAATTTTAATACAAATGCCGGTTCTCTTGGCGCTCTTTCAAGCCTTGAGTCGAGTAGATTTTTTGAAAACAGGTCACTTTTTATGGATTAATTTGGGGGGAGTAGATACAAGTTTTGTTCTTCCAATTTTGGCAGCAGTCTTTACCTTCTTGAGTAGCTGGTTATCGAATAAAGCTTTGTCCGAAAAAAGTGGGGCTACGACAGGGATGATGTATGGTATGCCTATATTGATCTTTGTTTTTGCCATCTCCGCCCCAAGCGGTGTAGCCTTGTACTGGGCTGTATCTAATGCTTATCAAGTTCTGCAAACCTATTTCTTGAATAATCCTTTCAAGATTATTGCTGAAAGAGAAGCAGTGGCACAAGCAGAAAAAGATTTAGAAGGTAAGAAGAGAAAAGCCTTGAAAAAAGCACAGAAAAAGAAAAAATAAGGAGGAATCTGGTAATGGTATTATTTACAGGTTCAACGGTTGAAGAAGCAATCCAAAAAGGATTGAAAGAGTTAGACATTCCAAGAATGAAGGCCCACATCAAGGTCGTTTCGAAAGAGAAAAAAGGGTTCTTAGGCTTGTTTGGTAAGAAGCCAGCTCAAGTTGATATCGAAGCGATCAGTGAAACAACAGTGATTAAAGCCAATCAGCAGGCCATTAAAGGGGTTCCAAAAGAAGTCAATGAAAAAAATGAACCCGTGAAAACAGTAAGTGAAGCAACTGTTGATTTGGGGCATGTAGTTGAAGCGATTAAGAAGATTGAAGAAGAAGGTCAAGGTGTTTCTGAAGAGGTCAAGGCTGAAATCCTGAAAAATGAAAAACATGCCAGCACGATTTTGGAAGAAACAGGTCATATTTCAATTTTAAATGATTTGGAACCAGAGGATACTGCCGAGGAAGTGGAATCTGCTCCAGAAAAAGAAACTGAAACGCAGGAAGCAACAAGCCAATCTTTGGAAGA
The DNA here is from genome assembly GCF_003942795.1 of Streptococcus mitis. Lineage (GTDB taxonomy): Bacteria > Bacillota > Bacilli > Lactobacillales > Streptococcaceae > Streptococcus > Streptococcus mitis_BJ. Next base: position 21,744 of record NZ_RJNY01000017.1, on the reverse strand, counting down.
TTTAGGCTTGAAAGTAGAACCAAGTTATGACATCGAACAAGTGGCAACTGAAGTAGCTAACTACGTTCAAACCATTGTAGATGATATGGATGTTGAAGGGACGATTTCAAGTGACTACAATCGCCGCACCATCAATCTTCAAATTGACACCAATGAACCAGGCCGTATTATCGGCTATCACGGAAAAGTCTTGAAAGCTCTTCAACTATTGGCGCAAAATTACCTTTATAATCGCTATTCAAGAACTTTCTACATTACGATTAACGTCAATGATTATGTTGAACACCGTGCAGAAGTCTTGCAAACCTACGCTCAAAAATTAGCGAATCGCGTATTGGAGGAAGGTCGTAGCCAGCAAACAGATCCAATGTCGAATAGCGAACGCAAGATTATCCATCGCATTATTTCACGCATGAATGGAGTGACCAGTTATTCTGAGGGTGATGAGCCAAATCGCTATGTTGTCGTAGATACAGAATAAACAAAATCAGGCTTGACCTGATTTTTTGCTAGGAAAGGAAAGATTCAGATATGCTGAAAGCAGTTAGAGAATACCTATCATTTGCAGGAGTTCAGTACCGTAATCCTGATAAAGCTGGCGATGAAAGAGAAAAGATGTTGGATTTGCGGCAAAAAGGTCAAGAGGCTCGGAAGTCTTTTACAGAACTTGCCAATACCTTTCAAGCAAGTCATCCAGAATGGCAACTTCAACAGACTAGTCAGTGGATGAATCAAGCGCAGCGCTTGCGACCGCATTTCTGGGCCTATCTACAGAGAGAGGGGCAGGTAGCAGAACCTATGTTGGCGCTGCGTTTGTATGGGGAACCCTCAGATTTTGGGATTTCCTTAGAAGTCAGTTTTATAGAGCGTAAGAAGGATGAGCAAACTTTAGGCAAGCAGGCTAAAGTTTTAGAAATTTCAACCATTGAAGGAATTTATTATCTAGCATACACCGATGGTCAAAATCAAAAGGTAGAAGCTAATGAAGAAAACCGTCTGCTCTTACGCAATAAGGTACGAAATCAGGAAATCCGTAAAGTTTTGGTCAAGTCGGATGTTTCTTTCTTAGAAGATCAACCATTAGAAGCAATTTTAGAAAAGTTAGAAGAAGCTTATACTCGCCTACTTCCTTACTATGAGGTGACGAGGAAGTAAAATTTCTCAAAAATATCATAAATCGTACAGTCCAAGAGTGAACAGTCCGCTGTGTAATTCTTGGTCTTTTTGTTTGCGTTTTCAAAATATATAATAAAGTTACAAAAACAATTCAAATAAAGGAGAGCAGTTATGGAAGTCATTTCAGGTGTTCTAAATTGGTTTTCTAGCAATATTTTGCAGAATCCCGCATTTTTCGTAGGTCTCTTGGTACTAATTGGGTATGCGCTTTTGAAAAAGCCAGCTCATGAAGTCTTTTCAGGATTTGTAAAAGCGACAGTTGGTTATATGTTGCTGAACGTTGGTGCGGGAGGCTTGGTTACCACTTTCCGTCCGATCTTGGCAGCTCTCAACTTTAAATTCCAAATTGGTGCGGCAGTTATCGATCCTTACTTTGGACTAGCAGCCGCAAATAACAAAATTGCAGCTGAGTTTCCTGGTTTTGTCGGAACTGCAACAACAGCCCTTTTGATCGGTTTCGGGGTCAATATTCTGCTAGTGGCTTTCCGTAAACTCACCAAAGTGAGAACTCTCTTTATCACAGGGCATATCATGGTGCAACAAGCAGCAACTGTTTCTCTTATGGTTCTCTTCTTGGTTCCACAATTGCGCAATGCTTACGGTACAGCGGCTATCGGAATTATCTGTGGACTTTACTGGGCAATCAGCTCAAACATGACTGTTGAAGCAACTCAACGTTTGACTGGTGGGGGTGGTTTTGCGATTGGTCACCAACAACAATTTGCTATTTGGTTTGTAGATAAAATCGCAGGACGTTTTGGTAAGAAGGAAGAAAGTCTAGACAATATTAAATTGCCTAAATTCCTCTCTATCTTCCATGATACAGTAGTTGCCTCTGCGACCTTGATGCTGGTCTTCTTTGGTGCTATTCTCTTAATCTTGGGACCAGAAATCATGTCAAATAAAGAAGTAATCACTTCAGGAACCTTGTTCAATCCTGCTAAGCAAGACTTCTTCATGTATATTATCCAAACAGCCTTCACCTTCTCAGTTTACTTGTTTATCTTGATGCAAGGTGTCCGCATGTTCGTATCTGAATTGACAAATGCCTTCCAAGGTATCTCAAGCAAGCTTTTGCCAGGTTCATTCCCAGCGGTGGACGTTGCAGCTTCTTATGGATTTGGCTCTCCAAACGCTGTTTTGTCAGGTTTTGCCTTTGGTTTAATTGGTCAATTGATTACAATCGTTCTACTCATCGTCTTCAAAAATCCTATCCTTATCATCACAGGATTTGTACCGGTATTCTTTGATAATGCAGCTATCGCCGTTTACGCTGATAAACGTGGTGGTTGGAAAGCGGCAGTTATCTTGTCCTTTATCTCAGGTGTACTTCAAGTTGCCCTTGGTGCTCTTTGCGTAGCCCTTCTCGACTTGGCGGCTTATGGTGGTTACCATGGAAATATCGACTTTGAATTCCCATGGCTTGGATTTGGCTACATCTTCAAATACCTTGGTATTATTGGTTATGTGCTTGTTTGCCTCTTCTTGCTTGTCATTCCTCAAATTCAATTTGCCAAAGCTAAAGATAAAGAAAAATACTATAACGGCGAAGTACAAGAAGAAGCTTAGAATTTAGAAAAGGAGAAATAAAATGGTTAAAGTATTAGCAGCATGTGGAAATGGTATGGGTTCATCAATGGTTATCAAGATGAAGGTGGAAAATGCGCTCCGCAAGCTAAACCAAACAGACTTTACAGTAAACTCATGCAGTGTCGGCGAAGCTAAAAGTTTGGCAGCTGGCTATGATATCGTTATCGCTTCTCTTCACCTAATCCAAGAATTGGAAGGTAGAACAAATGGGAAGTTGATCGGGCTTGACAACTTGATGGATGATAAAGAAATCACTGAAAAACTCAGTCAGGCACTATAGAAGGTTGGAGGGGGCTGGACAGAAACTGTGAAGACTGGGTTCTGTCCTAGTCCCTCTTTACATAAAGGAGGCAACTATGAATTTAAAACAAGCTTTGATTGAAAATAATTCAATTCGATTGGGACTTGAGGCGGCTGACTGGAAAGAAGCAGTTAAGTTAGCAGTGGAACCCTTGATTGAAAGTGGCGCAATTTTACCAGAGTACTATGATGCGATTATTGAGTCAACAGAAGAATATGGTCCCTACTATATTTTAATGCCAGGGATGGCTATGCCCCATGCTAGACCAGAGGCAGGTGTTCAGCGGGATGCTTTTTCACTGATTACCTTGCAAAAACCAGTTGTTTTTTCAGATGGAAAAGAAGTATCCGTCTTACTAGCTTTGGCTGCGACAAGCTCAAAGATTCATACAAGTGTAGCGATTCCACAAATTATTGCCTTGTTTGAGTTGGAAGATTCCATTGCCCGCTTACAAGGATGCCAGAGCAAAGAAGAAGTTTTGGATATGATTGAAGAATCAAAAAATAGTCCATACCTTGAAGGCTTGGACTTGGAAAGCTAAAAAGGAGTAGGAAGATGACAAAAAGAATACCAAATTTACAAGTTGCACTAGACCATTCAGATTTGCAAGGCGCCATTAAGGCTGCTGTATCTGTTGGTCATGAAGTGGATATCATCGAAGCTGGTACTGTTTGCCTACTTCAAGTAGGGAGCGAATTAGTAGAAGTCTTGCGTAGCCTTTTCCCAGATAAGATCATCGTTGCAGACACCAAGTGTGCGGATGCCGGTGGTACGGTTGCTAAGAATAATGCTGTACGTGGAGCGGACTGGATGACTTGTATTTGCTGTGCAACCATTCCGACTATGGAAGCTGCTCTTAAAGCCATCACAGCTGAACGTGGAGATAGAGGTGAAATCCAAATCGAACTTTATGGAGACTGGACTTTTGAACAGGCTCAACTCTGGCTTGATGCGGGAATTTCCCAAGCAATCTATCACCAATCTCGTGATGCCCTGCTTGCTGGGGAAACTTGGGGCGAAAAAGATCTAAACAAGGTCAAAAAATTGATTGATATGGGCTTCCGTGTGTCTGTTACGGGAGGACTGGATGTGGATACACTCAAACTCTTTGAAGGAGTGGATGTCTTTACCTTTATCGCAGGTCGCGGAATTACCGAGGCAGCAGATCCAGCAGGCGCAGCACGTGCCTTTAAGGACGAAATCAAACGAATTTGGGGGTAAGCTATGGCACGTCCAATTGGAATCTATGAAAAAGCTACACCCAAGCATTTTACTTGGTTGGAACGCTTGAATTTTGCAAAAGAATTGAGCTTCGACTTTGTTGAAATGTCGATTGACGAGCGTGATGAACGTTTGGCTCGTCTTGATTGGAGCAAGGAAGAACGATTGGAAATCGTGAAAGCCATCTATGAAACAGGAATCCGAATTCCGTCCATCTGTTTTTCAGGTCATCGTCGCTATCCAATGGGTTCAAACGATCCAGTTCTAGAAGAAAAATCGCTGGAACTGATGAAAAAATGTATCGAACTAGCTCAGGATTTGGGAGTTCGTACGATTCAGTTAGCTGGTTATGACGTTTATTATGAGGAAAAGTCCCCTCAAACACGTGAACGTTTCATCAAAAACCTCAGACAAGCTTGTGTCTGGGCGGAGGAAGCTCAGGTCATCTTAGCTATTGAAATTATGGATGATCCTTTTATTAATAGCATTGAAAAGTACTTGGCTGTTGAAAAAGAGATTGATTCACCTTATCTTTTTGTTTATCCAGATATTGGTAATGTCTCAGCTTGGCATAATGACGTTTACAGTGAATTTTATATCGGGCACCATGCCCTTGCAGCCCTCCACCTCAAGGATACCTATCCCGTGACCGAAACTTCAAAAGGACAATTCCGAGATGTTCCTTTTGGAGCTGGCTGCGTCAACTGGGAAGCAGCTTTTGATATTTTGAAAAAGACCAACTATAATGGTCCTTTCCTAATCGAGATGTGGTCTGAAAACTGTGAAACAGTAGAAGAAACCAAAGTGGCTATCAAAGAAGCACAAGATTTCCTCTACCCATTAATAAAGAAAGCGGGTTTGATGTAAGATGAATCAAGTAATCAATGATATGAGAAAGCGTGTCTGCGAAGCTAATCAATCTCTTCCTAAACACGGCTTGGTTAAATTCACATGGGGCAATGTCTCAGAAGTGAATCGTGAGCTAGGCGTGATTGTTATCAAGCCATCGGGAGTAGATTATGATAAATTGACTCCTGAAAACATGGTGGTGACAGATTTGGATGGGAAGGTACTTGAAGGTGATTTGAGACCATCTTCCGACCTACCAACTCACGTGGAATTATATAAAGCTTGGCCTACCATTGGTAGTGTGGTTCATACTCACTCGACAGAAGCAGTGGGTTGGGCACAGGCGGGACGTGATATTCCATTTTATGGGACCACACATGCCGACTATTTTTATGGACCAATTCCTTGTGCTCGTAGCTTGACTCAGGATGAAGTTGAAGTAGCGTATGAAAAGGATACAGGTTTGGTCATTCTGGAAGAATTTGAACGTCGCGGTCTCAATCCGGTTGAAGTACCAGGGATTGTCGTTCGCAACCACGGTCCATTCACATGGGGCAAGAACCCTGAAAATGCAGTTTACCATTCAGTGGTTCTCGAAGAAGTTTCCAAGATGAACCGTTTCACAGAGCAAATCAATCCAAGAGTTGAACCTGCACCACAGTACATATTGGAAAAACATTACCAAAGAAAGCATGGACCAAATGCCTACTATGGTCAAAAATAAAAAACGGGCAATTGAAAAGAGGCTTGGAGGTATCTAGGCCTCGCTTTTGCAATAAACCTGAAAAGCAAACGAGCCCAATGATAAATATTATCATTGAAATATTTTTATTAAAGTGCTATGATAGGGAGACTGTTTGATTGATTGGTCCCGAATAATAGGAGGATAAGATGGTATTAGATAAAACGAGTTGTGAGCTATTGATGTACCTCCTGGATCAAGAATCTCCCAAAACGATTATGACCATTTCCAAAGATTTGGGTCAATCAAGGAGAAAGGTCTATTATCACGTTGATAAAATTAATGATGCATTGGGCAATCCTGAACACCACCTTGTTAGCCTTCCTCGTATTGGTATCTACTTAACGGAGGAGCAGAGACTTGCTTGTCAGCAACTTTTATCCGAAGTTGACTCCTACGATTATGTGATGAGCGGGGAAGAACGCATGCAGATGATGTTATTTTGGATTGGAATTTCCAAAGAACGCATCACTGTCGAAAAACTGATGGAATTAACAGAAGTTTCGCGGAACACCGTTTTGAATGATCTCAATACCATCCGTTACCAGTTAAGCCTAGAACAGTATCAGGTAACCCTGCAAGTAAGTAAATCACAAGGTTATTATCTTAGCGCCCACCCCTTAAATAAAATTCAGCATCTTCAATCGCTCTTATACCATATCCTTATGGAAGGAAATGGAGCTTTTGTTACCATTCTTGAAGATAAGATAAAGGATAGATTCCAAGGAGAGTTGCTTTTGTCTAGACAAATGCATCAATTTCTCAAGGAGCAAGTCCCTCTGGTTGAACAGGATTTAGGGAAAAAAATAAATCATCATGAAGTGACCTTTATGTTGCGAGTGCTTCCTTATCTGCTTTTAAGTTGTGATAATATCACGCGTCATCAAGAAAAGCATCAGGATATTGATCAAGATTTTTCCTTGATTCGTAAGAGAATAGAGTACAGAGTATCTGAAAGGCTGAGTGAGCGCCTTTTTGAGACATTTGAAATTTCTTTATCGGAACTCGAAATTTCTCTGTTGGCCATTCTCCTTTTATCCTATAGAAAGGATAGAGACGTCCATGCGGAAAGCGAAGATTTTCACCAGCTGAAAGTAACTTTAGAGGAATTTATTTGGTATTTTGAATCACAAACCAAGATGGAAATCGAAAACAAGGAAGACTTGTTACGTAACCTGCTGATTCACTGTAAGGCTTTGTTGTTTAGAAAGACCTATGGCATCTTTTCTAAAAATCCTCTTACTAAGCAAATTCGCTCTAAGTATAGTGATCTCTTTGTCATCACTAAAAAGTGTGCAGAGATTTTAGAGGAGGCCTGGTTTGTGCATTTGACGGACGATGAGATTGCTTATCTGACGATTCACGTTGGAGGATTTTTGAAATATACTCCCTCTTCTCAGAATACCACCAAAAAAATCTACCTTGTTTGCGACGAAGGAGTAGGGGTTTCTAAACTGTTGCTCAAACAATGTCGTTTCTATCTTCCCAACGAACAAATCGGGGCAGTTTTCACAACAGAACAGTTTAAAAGTGTTGAGGATATTACCTTGGTGGATTTGGTGATTACAACAAATGATGAACTAGAGAGTCGCTTCCCTGTCTTAAAGGTCAATCCCATCTTGGAGGCAGAGGATATCTTGCGTATAGTTGATTATCTGAAAAACAAGGTTTTTCGAAAAGACGGCAGAAGTTTCAGCGAAAATTTATCAACCATTATTTCAACTTATATACCGGATAAGCGTGCCGCAATGAAACTACAGCAGGAGATTCAAAGTCTGATAAATCAAGAATTACTTATCCAGTCCTTTTTTGAAGAGTTATAACATGACAGTCCAATGATGAACACAAACCTGTGTTTTTCTTGGTCTTTTTTAATTTTCGGGCGGGTGTTATACTAAGTATGAAATGAAAACTTGAACAAAAAATGGAGGATGTCATAATGCCAAACGTAAAAGAAATTACAAGAGAATCATGGATTCTAGCGACTTTCCCAGAATGGGGAACATGGCTCAACGAAGAAATTGAAGAAGAAGTCGTTCCTGAAGGCAATTTTGCTATGTGGTGGCTAGGCAACTGTGGAACTTGGATTAAGACACCTGGTGGTGCTAACGTTGTGATGGACCTTTGGTCAAATCGCGGAAAATCTACTAAAAAAGTTAAAGATATGGTTCGTGGGCACCAAATGGCTAACATGGCAGGTGTACGTAAATTGCAACCAAACTTGCGTGTTCAACCGATGGTCATTGACCCATTTGCAATCAATGAGTTAGACTACTACTTGGTTTCCCACTTCCATAGCGATCATATTGATCCTTATACAGCCGCAGCTATTTTGAATAATCCAAAATTGAAACATGTTAAATTCATCGGACCTTACCATTGCGGACTTATCTGGGAAGGCTGGGGAGTGCCAAAAGAACGCATTATTGTAGTTAAACCAGGTGACACCATTGAACTCAAAGACATGAAGATTCATGCTGTGGAATCTTTTGACCGTACTTGCTTGGTAACTTTGCCAGTCAACGGTGCTGATGACACAGGTGGAGAATTGGCAGGTTTGACTGTTACTGATGAAGAGATGGCTCAAAAAGCTGTTAACTATATTTTTGAAACACCAGGTGGTACTATTTATCACGGTGCAGACTCTCACTTCTCAAACTACTTTGCGAAACACGGAAAAGACTTTAAGATTGATGTTGCTTTGAACAACTATGGTGAAAACCCAGTTGGTATCCAAGACAAGATGACTTCAATTGACCTTCTTCGTATGGCAGAAAATCTGCGTGCTAAAGTCATTATCCCAGTTCACTATGACATCTGGTCAAACTTTATGGCTTCAACTAATGAAATCTTAGAACTTTGGAAGATGAGAAAAGACCGTTTGCAGTACAACTTCCATCCATTTATCTGGGAAGTAGGAGGTAAGTACACTTATCCTCAAGATCAGCACCTGGTAGAATACCATCACCCACGTGGATTTGATGATTGTTTCGAGCAAGATTCAAATATCCAATTCAAAGCTTTGCTATAAAAACTGTTCAAATGATGTAAATTATTATCTGGAAGTTATCCGTATGTTGCATGATACGGATAATTTTCATATAATAGTAAAATAGGATGTGTGATTCATTAATCACCTCAAAGAGAAAGGAAATTCTATGTCAAATCTATCTGTTAATGCAATTCGTTTCCTAGGAATTGACGCTATCAACAAAGCCAACTCAGGTCACCCAGGGGTGGTTATGGGAGCAGCTCCGATGGCTTATAGCCTCTTTACAAAACAACTTCGCATCAATCCAGCACAACCAAACTGGATTAACCGTGATCGCTTTATCCTCTCAGCAGGTCATGGCTCTATGCTTCTCTATGCCCTTCTTCACCTTTCTGGTTTTGAAGATGTTAGCATGGATGAAATCAAGAGCTTCCGCCAATGGGGTTCCAAAACACCTGGTCACCCAGAATTTGGCCACACTGCAGGGGTTGACGCTACAACCGGTCCTCTAGGACAAGGGATTTCTACTGCCACTGGTTTTGCCCAAGCAGAACGTTTCCTTGCGGCGAAGTATAACCGTGAAGGCTTCAATATCTTTGACCACTATACTTACGTTATCTGCGGAGACGGAGACTTGATGGAAGGTGTCTCAAGTGAGGCGGCTTCATACGCAGGCTTGCAAAAACTTGACAAGTTGGTGGTTCTTTATGATTCAAATGACATCAACTTGGATGGTGAGACAAAGGATTCCTTTACAGAAAGTGTTCGTGACCGTTACAATGCCTACGGTTGGCATACAGCCTTGGTTGAAGATGGAACAGACTTGGAAGCTATCCATGCTGCTATCGAAACAGCTAAAGCTTCAGGAAAACCATCTTTGATTGAAGTAAAGACTGTTATTGGATACGGTTCTCCAAACAAACAAGGAACTAATGCTGTACACGGTGCTCCTCTTGGAGCAGATGAAACTGCAGCAACTCGCCAAGCGCTTGGTTGGGACTATGAACCATTTGAAATTCCAGAACAAGTTTATGCTGATTTCAAAGAAAATGTTGCAGACCGTGGCGCATCAGCTTATCAAGCTTGGACAAAATTAGTTGCTGACTATAAAGAAGCGCATCCAGAATTGGCTGCAGAAGTAGAAGCTATCATCGACGGACGTGATCCAGTTGAAGTGACTCCAGCAGACTTCCCAGCTCTAGAAAACGGCTTCTCTCAAGCAACTCGTAATTCAAGTCAAGATGCTTTGAACGTTGTGGCAGCTAAGTTGCCAACCTTCCTAGGTGGATCAGCTGACCTAGCTCACTCAAACATGACTTATATCAAAACGGATGGACTTCAAGACGACGCTAATCGCTTGAACCGCAACATTCAGTTTGGTGTTCGTGAATTTGCAATGGGAACGATCTTGAACGGGATGGCCCTTCATGGTGGACTTCGTGTATACGGTGGTACTTTCTTCGTCTTTTCTGACTATGTGAAAGCAGCTGTTCGCTTGTCAGCCTTGCAAGGACTTCCTGTGACTTATGTCTTTACTCACGATTCAATTGCAGTTGGTGAAGATGGTCCAACTCACGAACCAGTTGAACACTTAGCAGGTCTCCGTGCTATGCCAAATCTCAATGTTTTCCGCCCAGCAGATGCGCGTGAAACTCAAGCGGCTTGGTACCTTGCAGTGACAAGCGAGAAAACACCAACTGCCCTTGTCTTGACACGCCAAAACTTGACTGTTGAAGAGAGAACAGACTTCGACAAGGTTGCGAAAGGTGCCTATGTTGTCTATGAAAATGCGGCAGACTTTGATACAATCTTGATTGCGACAGGTTCAGAGGTCAATCTAGCTGTCGCAGCTGCCAAAGAATTAGCTAGTCAAGGCGAAAAAGTCCGCGTAGTCAGCATGCCATCTACAGATGTCTTTGATAAACAAGATGCAGCGTACAAGGAAGAAATCCTTCCAAATGCAATTCGCCGTCGTGTTGCAGTCGAAATGGGTGCAACTCAAAACTGGTACAAATATGTTGGCCTTGATGGTGCAGTTCTCGGTATTGATACTTTCGGAGCATCTGCCCCAGCACCAAAAGTATTGGCAGCGTACGGATTTACGGTAGAAAATCTAGTCAAAGTCGTTCAAAACTTGAAATAATCACAAAAATCAGAGTGAAAACTCTGATTTTTTATAACCATAAAAACAAGGTACAACCTTGTAAAAGTAGCTGAAATTTGATATAGTAGTCCTATGTAAAATACAAAGGAGAAAATAATGAATCCAAATATTACTTTTTTAATCATGCTTGTAGGTATGATGGCCTTGATGTTCTTTATGCAACGTTCTCAAAAGAAACAAGCTCAAAAGCGTATGGAAAGCTTAAATAAACTTCAAAAAGGCTATGAAGTTATTACAATTGGCGGCCTTTACGGAACAGTGGATGAAGTAGACACTGAGAAGAGAACAATCGTACTTGATGTAGATGGCGTTTATTTGACTTTTGAATTGGCTGCTATCAAGACAGTGTTGCCACTCAAAGAAGCTGTGACACCAGAAGGAACAGTTGTTGACGAAGGCGGAGCAATCGAAGAATAAAACGGGACCTGTCACTCCCGTTTTTCTATGAAGTGAGAGGAAAAGGGATGAGAAAAATAGTATTTGTTTGCCTAGGAAATATCTGCCGTAGCCCCATGGCAGAGTTTGTGATGAAATCCATGACGAGCGATTACCAGATTGAGAGTCGTGCCACGTCATCATGGGAACATGGCAATCCGATTCATAAGGGAACGCAAGGAATTTTCCAGCAATATCGGATCCCGTATGACAAAGACAAAACATCACTCCAGATTCGTAGAGAAGATTTTGAGTCATTTGATTATATTATCGGTATGGATGCTTCAAACGTTTCAGATCTGCGTCAAATGTGTCCTCAGAAATTGCAGTATAAGATCTACCCTTTTGCATCTGAAAGTGTTCCAGATCCTTGGTATACAGGAGATTTTGAGGAAACCTATGCTCGCATCACAAGTGGATGTCAAAGCTGGCTAGATCGATTAGAAAATGAGAGTGACAATGGAAAAGCTTAAACAAATCTATGAAAAGTATAGAGTTTACCTAACTCGCCCTAGGCTAGAGTTCATTGCAGTAGTCGTAATTGCACTCTGTGCCCTTTCAGTATTTCTACTAAATACACCTAAAAAGGGTGCCCTGACACTTGATGGCGGTGCCCTTGTTTATGATGGTACCCTGGTACGAGGAAAAATGAATGGCCAAGGAACTCTGACCTTTGAAAATGGAGACCAATATACAGGTGATTTCAATAATGGAGCCTTTAATGGAAAAGGGACTTTTCAATCAAAAGATGGCTGGAAATACGAAGGGGATTTTGTAAATGGTCAGGCTGAAGGTCAAGGGAAGTTGACTACAGAGCAAGAAGTTGTTTATGAAGGGACCTTTAAACAAGGCGTTTTTCAGCAAAAACAGTAGTCTCCAAGTTAGGAGACTATTTTCAAAACCAAAAAAGAAAACGCTTTCTTGTCTCGAATTCGATAAATAACTATCAACTAGAAAAACTTTGTGAAATAAAAAAATTTTTTCCATAATTTCACAATCATCCAAGCAAAACTCTATTGCATAGCTATATTGAGAAAAAAATCACAAACTTAGAAAAATTCTTTGTGAAATACTTATGAAACTGTTTACAAAGCATAAAAAAAGAGTTATAATGAACTTGTGAAAAAATTAACAAAGGATAACATCCTTAAAGGCTATGGAGGATAATATGGCTGATAAAAAAACAGTAACACCAGAGGAAAAACAACTTGCTGCTGAAAAGCATGTCGACGGTCTCGTGAAAAAAGCCTTGGTTGCGCTTGATGAAATGCGCAAGTTGAACCAAGAGCAAGTTGACTACATCGTAGCAAAAGCGTCTGTTGCAGCACTTGATGCGCACGGTATCCTTGCACAACACGCAGTTGAAGAAACTGGTCGTGGTGTATTTGAAGATAAGGCGACAAAAAACCTATTTGCTTGTGAACACGTAGTGAACAATATGCGTGGAGTTAAAACAGCTGGAGTTATCGAAGATGATCCAATTACAGGTTTGACGAAGATTGCAGAGCCAGTCGGAGTTATTTGTGGTATCACTCCAACAACAAACCCAACTTCAACAGCGATTTTCAAATCATTGATTGCTTTGAAGACACGTAACCCAATTGTTTTCGCCTTCCACCCATCAGCTCAAGAATCTTCTGCTCATGCTGCACAAATCGTTCGTGATGCAGCCATCGCAGCCGGTGCACCTGAAAACTGTGTTCAATGGATTACAGAGCCATCTATGGAAGCAACTGGGGCACTTATGAACCACGAAGGTGTTGCGACTATCCTCGCAACTGGTGGGAATGCTATGGTTAAAGCTGCATACTCATGTGGAAAACCAGCTCTTGGGGTAGGTGCCGGAAACGTTCCTGCCTATGTAGAAAAATCTGCTGACCTTCGTCAAGCTGCTCATGACATCGTTATGTCTAAATCATTTGATAATGGGATGGTCTGTGCATCAGAACAAGCCGTTATCATTGATAAAGAAGTGTATGACGAATTTGTAGAAGAATTCAAATCATACCATACTTACTTTGTCAACAAGAAAGAAAAAGCGCTTTTGGAAGAATTCTGTTTTGGTGCAAAAGCTAACAGCAAGAACTGCGCTGGTGCAAAATTGAACCCAAACATTGTTGGTAAACCAGCAGCATGGATTGCTGAGCAAGCAGGATTCAAAGTACCAGAAGGTACAAATATCTTGGCTGCTGAATGTACAGAAGTTGGAATTAAAGAACCATTGACTCGTGAAAAATTATCACCTGTTATTGCAGTTTTGAAAGCTGAAGATACTGAAGATGGACTTAAAAAAGCTCGTCAAATGGTTGAATTTAATGGTCTAGGACACTCAGCTGCTATCCATACAAAAGACGAAGCTCTTGCAAAACGTTTCGGTACGGAAATAAAGGCAATGCGTATTATCTGGAACTCTCCATCTACCTTTGGTGGTATCGGTGATGTATACAACGCCTTCATTCCATCATTAACACTTGGATGTGGTTCATATGGACACAACTCAGTTGGTGATAACGTATCCGCTATCAACCTTCTTAACATCAAGAAAGTAGGAAAACGTAGAAATAATATGCAATGGTTTAAAGTTCCTTCAAAAATCTACTTCGAACGTAACTCAATCCAATACCTTCAAACTTGCGAAGGTATCGAACGTGTCATGATTGTTACCGATAAATCAATTGAAAAACTCGGTTTTGTACAACGCGTGATTGACCAATTGAATCTTCGTAAAAACAAAGTCACGATTCAAGTCTTCTCAGATGTTGAACCAGATCCAGATATCACAACAGTTCGTCGTGGTGTTGAAGTAATGCGTTCGTTTGAACCAGACACTATCATTGCCCTTGGTGGTGGTTCACCAATGGATGCAGCTAAAGGTATGTGGATGTTCTATGAACAGCCAGACGTTGACTTCGGTGACCTCGTTCAAAAATTCATGGATATCCGCAAACGTGCCTTCAAATTCCCATCACTTGGTAAGAAAGCACAATATATCGGTATTCCAACAACATCTGGTACAGGTTCAGAAGTAACACCGTTTGCAGTTATCTCTGACAAGGCAAACAACCGGAAATACCCAATCACTGACTACGCTTTGACACCAACCATTGCAATTGTTGACCCTGCTTTAGTAGAATCTGTTCCAGCATTTATTGCTGCTGACACAGGTATGGATGTCTTGACACACGCAACTGAAGCTTATACTTCTAACTTTGCCAATGACTATACAGATGGTATTGCTCTTCAAACCATCAAGTTAGTCTTCAAATACTTGGAAAAATCTGTAAAAACAGCTGACCCAGAAGCCCGTGAGAAGATGCATAATGCCTCTACAATGGCTGGTATGGCCTTCGCCAATGCCTTCCTTGGAATGAGTCACTCAATGGCGCATAAGATTGGTGCTGTTCACCACACCATTCACGGACGTACAAATGCTATTTTACTTCCTTATGTTATCCGTTATAATGGAACTCGTCCATCTAAAACTACAACATGGCCTAAGTACAATTACTGGAAAGCTGATGAAAAATTCCAAGATATCGCTCGTATGCTAGGTCTTCCTTGCTCAACACCAGAAGAAGCGGTTGAAGCTTATGCCAAAGCAGTTTACGATCTTGGTGAAGCAGTTGGAATCACGATGAACTTCAAAGGCTTTGGTATCGATGAAAAAACTTGGAAAGACAGCTTGCATGAGATTGCCTTACTTGCTTACGAAGATCAATGTTCACCTGCTAACCCTCGCTTGCCAATGGTAGCTGACATGGAAGAAATCATGGCAGATGCTTACTATGGTTATAAAGAACGTCCAGGACGTCGTAAATAATTGTTTATCAGCCTAGAGACCGGACTAATCCTGTCTCTTTTTTGTGAACTCAGATAGACTTGGAATTAAGGTTGAGTATAGAAATGGAGATAATATACGGGCATTATAAAAGATTGTAGGGATATATTTAAAAATTAAAGAATAAGTGAATGAAAAGGAGTGGAAAAGTAGAAAAGCAAGAGAGAAAATCGACGCCCATACTTGCAATTAAACTCAAATAGTTATATAATAGGTTTGTTGAAAGGTGATTTGTAGTGATTCAAGTTACTCTTTTCACAATAAAATTTTCAGGATTTTCATAAGGAGGAAATCACTAATGGTAGTTAAAGTTGGTATTAACGGTTTCGGACGTATTGGTCGTCTTGCTTTCCGCCGTATCCAAAACGTAGAAGGTGTTGAAGTTACTCGCATCAACGACCTTACAGATCCAGTGATGCTTGCACACTTGTTGAAATACGATACAACTCAAGGTCGTTTCGACGGTACTGTAGAAGTTAAAGAAGGCGGATTTGAAGTTAACGGTAAATTCGTTAAAGTTTCTGCTGAACGTGATCCAGAACAAATCGACTGGGCTAACGACGGTGTAGAAATCGTTCTTGAAGCAACTGGTTTCTTTGCTACTAAAGCAGCTGCTGAAAAACACCTTAAAGGTGGTGCTAAGAAAGTTGTTATCACTGCTCCTGGTGGAAGCGATGTTAAAACAATCGTATTCAACACTAACCACGATACACTTGATGGTACTGAAACAGTTATCTCAGGTGCTTCATGTACTACAAACTGTTTGGCTCCAATGGCTAAAGCTCTTCATGACAACTTCGGTATCGTTGAAGGTTTGATGACTACTATCCACGCTTACACTGGTGACCAAATGATTCTTGACGGACCACACCGTAAAGGTGACCTTCGCCGTGCTCGTGCTGCTGCAGTTAACATCGTTCCTAACTCAACTGGTGCTGCTAAAGCAATCGGTTTGGTTATTCCTGAATTGAACGGTAAATTGGATGGAGCTGCTCAACGTGTTCCTGTTCCAGCTGGTTCAGTAACTGAATTGGTAGCAGTTCTTGACAAGAACGTTACTGTTGATGAAGTAAATGCAGCTATGAAAGCAGCTTCTAACGAATCATATGGATACACTGAAGATCCAATCGTATCTTCTGATATCCTAGGTATGTCATTCGGTTCATTGTTTGACGCAACTCAAACTAAAGTTCTTGACGTTGACGGTAAACAATTGGTTAAAGTTGTTTCATGGTATGACAACGAAATGTCTTACACTTCACAACTTGTTCGTACTCTTGAATACTTTGCAAAAATCGCTAAATAATTCTTGAGTCGATAAAAAAGCAAGGCTTTCTGACCTTGCTTTTTTGTATATATAAGAATAGATGATAATGTCATCCATTCTTTTTTAATTCTTTTTCAAAAGTATCCGATAGAACAGTGAAACTCAATTTTTCTAAGGTGAGTGGATGGGTAAAAGAAAGGCGAAAGGCATGAAGCATAAGCCGACTTGTTTTTGATTTACTATTATAGAGAGGGTCACCCAAGATAGGATGCTTGTGATGAGAGAGGTGAACACGAATCTGATGCGTTCGACCGGTCTTTAGCTTGCAACGAACCAGAGAAGTCTTATTTGGGAATTGCTTTAATCGACTGATATGCGTTTCAGCATATTGCCCATTTTTGGGATCTACTACTCGTTTTCTGCGATCATGACGATCACGCCCGATTTTATCTTGAAAGACAAGTTCTTTACTCTCTACTCGTCCTTCTACGAGTGCCCAGTACTCGCGAGCGATTTCTTTTTTCTCCAATAAGCGATTAAGAATGGGAAGAATAAAAGGGTTCTTAGCAAAAAGCACTAGCCCGCTGGTTTCCATATCTAGACGATGAACGACATAGCAAGTTTGCCCAACGTAGGCAGAGATATGATTGAGAAGGGCGATTTCGTTTGGTTGGTTACCGTGAGTTTTCATACCCTCAGGTTTGTTGACGACAATAAGATGTTGGTCCTGATAAACTTCTTGAACGAGGTCTGGATTTCCCCAAAGTATTTCCTTTTTGGGATAATCTTCCTCGTCAAAAGTCAATTGGCAAATATCCCCTGGCTTCACCATCTCGTTCCAGTGAACTTCTTCGTGGTTCATTAAGATGTTCTTCTTGGTTCTCAAAAAGTGACGGATTTTTCTAGGGATGAGGAGTTGCTCCTCTAGGAATTGTTTGACCGTCATTTGAGGCAAGGATTCGGGTAATGTAAATGTGAATTGCATACAGATATTGTAACAAAAAAAGCCCTATTTGGATAGGTAGTAGCTAAATTCTTGAGTTCCCATGGTGAAGATGATAAAATAAACGCATGAA
The DNA here is from genome assembly GCF_003942795.1 of Streptococcus mitis. Lineage (GTDB taxonomy): Bacteria > Bacillota > Bacilli > Lactobacillales > Streptococcaceae > Streptococcus > Streptococcus mitis_BJ. Next base: position 4,093 of record NZ_RJNY01000017.1, on the reverse strand, counting down.
ATTAGATAAATTATTTGAGAAGTTTCTTTCTCTCTTTAAAAAAGAAACGAATGAATCGGCGGGGTCTGATTCTACTAGCATGCGTCGTTCTCGGAGCGATAGAAAAAAATTGTCCCAAGTAGGCCCAATTCGGAAATTTTGGCGTCGTTATCATCTGACGAAGATTGTCATCATTTTAGGGTTAAGCGCTGGCTTGCTTGTGGGAACCTACCTATTTGCGATAGCCAAGTCCACCAATGTCAATGATTTGCAAAATGCCTTGAAAACGCGAACTCTGATTTTTGACCGCGAAGAAAAAGAGGCAGGAGCCCTATCAGGTCAAAAGGGAACCTATGTTGAACTGACAGATATCAGTAAAAATTTGCAAAATGCTGTCGTCGCGACAGAGGACCGTTCCTTTTATAAAAATGATGGGATTAACTACGGCCGTTTCTTTCTAGCCATCCTTACAGCAGGTCGTTATGGAGGGGGGTCTACCATCACTCAACAGTTGGCGAAAAATGCCTATCTTTCCCAGGACCAGACCGTTGAACGGAAAGCTAAGGAGTTTTTCCTTGCCTTAGAGTTGACAAAGAAATACAGCAAGGAGCAAATCCTTACTATGTACCTCAATAACGCCTACTTTGGAAATGGAGTGTGGGGTGTTGAAGATGCAAGTAAGAAATATTTTGGTGTATCGGCTTCACAACTAACGCTTGATCAGGCGGCAACTCTAGCAGGGATGCTCAAGGGGCCAGAATTGTATAATCCATTAAATTCTGTTGAAACTTCAACCAACCGTAGGGATACTGTTTTGCAAAATATGGTTGCAGCGGGTTATATTGATAAAAATCAAGAGACCGAAGCAGCTGGAGCAGATATGGCTTCTCAACTGCAAGATAAGTATGAAGGGAAGATTTCGGATTATCGTTACCCGTCTTATTTTGATGCAGTTGTCAACGAAGCAGTTTCCAAGTACAATCTCACAGAAGAGGAAATTGTCAACAACGGCTATCGAATCTATACAGAACTTGACCAAAACTACCAAGCCAACATGCAGGTTGTTTACGAAAATACCTCACTATTTCCAAAGGCAGAAGACGGAACACATGCTGAATCAGGTAGTGTTGCTTTAGAGCCTAAAACAGGTGGGGTGCGTAGCGTTGTTGGTAGCGTAGCTGGTGATGACAAACCAGGCTTCCGCAATTTCAACTATGCCACTCAGTCTAAGCGTAGCCCAGGCTCAACTATCAAACCTTTAGTGGTTTATACGCCTGCAGTAGAAGCAGGATGGGCCTTAAACAAGCAATTGGATAATCATACGATGCAGTACGATAGTTATCAAGTGGACAACTATGCAGGGATTAAGACTTCTCCTGAAGTACCTATGTATCAGGCTTTGGCGGAATCACTCAATTTACCGGCAGTTGCGACTGTAAATGCATTAGGTATTGACAAAGCTTTTGACGCTGGGGAGAGATTTGGTCTGAATATGGAAAATGTTGATCGAGTTCTTGGAGTCGCTCTCGGTGGAGGCGTAGAAACGAATCCCCTCCAGATGGCGCAAGCCTATGCAGCCTTTGCTAATGAAGGTTTGATGCCTGAAGCGCATTTTATCACTCGTATTGAAAATGCCAGTGGTCAGGTTATCAAGAGTCATAAAAATTCTCAAAAACGAGTGATTGATAAGTCGGTAGCCGATAAAATGACCAGCATGATGCTAGGAACATTTACCAATGGTACAGGAATTAGTTCGTCGCCAACAGATTATGTTATGGCTGGAAAGACAGGTACTACTGAGGCCGCTTTTAATTCAGTATATACTAGTGACCAGTGGGTGATTGGTTATACTCCAGATGTGGTAATTACCCACTGGCTCGGTTTCCCAACGACGGATGAGAACCATTATCTAGCAGGTTCGACCTCAAATGGAGCGGCCCACGTCTTTAGAAGTATGGCTAATACCATTTTGCCTTACACTCCAGGTAGCACCTTTACAGTTGAGAATGCTTATAAACAAAATGGTATTGAACCAGAAAATACTAAAAAACAAGCTATTGAAAATGAGGCAAACCAGTCGGAGGATCCGATAGCGGATATTCGTAGTCGTGCACAAAATCTTGTAGATGAAGCGGGACGTGCGATTTCAGAAGCTAAAATAAAAGAAAAAGCCCAGACAATATGGGACTCAATCCTTAATCTATTTCGTTAAGAGGCTTGTCAAAGCCTAGGTTTCTTGTTATAATAGATAAGATGGAGGCGTTATGGCACTAAAAAAAGCAAGCCTAGCTTGTGCAGTTTGTGGTTCAAGGAATTACTCAATCAAAATTAGTGGGAACCCCAAGCCAACACGACTAGAAGTAAATAAATTTTGTAAACATTGTGGGAAATATACGACACACAGAGAAACTAGATAGGAGAGAACGATGGGTTTTATTAAGGATATTTTTAAACTTCTTAAAGAAACAACGTGGCCAACTCGCAAGGAAAGCTGGAGAGATTTTCGCTCTATTATGGAATACACAGCCTTCTTTGTGGTCATCATTTACATTTTTGACCAGTTGATTGTTTCAGGTTTGATTCGATTTATTAACATTTTTTAGAAGAAAGGCGGAGAACTTCTGCTAGTTTCTTCTATTATGAAAGGAAATATCATGGATAGTTTTGACAAAGGATGGTTTGTTCTACAAACTTATTCTGGCTATGAAAATAAGGTAAAAGAAAATCTATTGCAACGTGCGCAAACATATAATATGTTGGATAATATTCTACGCGTTGAGATTCCAACACAAACCGTGCAAGTTGAGAAAAATGGAAAGAAAAAGGAAGTTGAAGAGAATCGCTTTCCAGGTTATGTCCTTGTAGAAATGGTCATGACCGATGAAGCATGGTTCGTCGTTCGAAACACACCGAACGTAACAGGATTCGTCGGATCCCACGGTAACAGATCAAAACCAACTCCGCTATTGGAACAAGAAATCCGTGATATTCTGGTTTCAATGGGACAAACTGTTCAAGAGTTTGATATTGACGTTGAAGTTGGTCAGACTGTCCGCATCATTGATGGCGCTTTTGCAGACTACACAGGTAAAATTACTGAAATTGATAACAATAAAGTGAAGATGATTATCTCTATGTTTGGTAATGATACGATTGCAGAAGTAAACCTAAACCAAATTGCAGAATTATAACCCCAGAGAGGCCTTGCCTCTCTTTTTATGTGCCGTTGAGAGAGGAACAAGTATAGAATAGAGGAAATGGGCCCATGGGATCGTGCATTTTGCTAAACTAAATGCAGAAAGGAGAGGTCTATGAATCTGAAGGAACTATACGAAGAAACGAAGGGCATCGTCCATAAGTGTCGCAAAGATTATCATTTGCATCTGTGGGAGAAAGAGGACTGGGACCAGGAAGGCATGTTATGTCTGTATGAGCTGGTGAGTCGCAACCCAGAGTTACTAGAGGGCGAGCGCCATCAACTATATGTTTGCTTTAAAACAAAATTTAGAAATCGTATTCTAGATTACATCCGTAAACAGGAAAGCCACAAGCGACGTTTTGACAAAGAACCCTATGAAGAGGTGAGTGAGATTAGTCATCGCCTAGGAGAAAAAGGACTCAGGCTGGACGATTATTATCTCTTTCACGAACTTCTAAAGAATTACAAATCAAAGCAGAGTATGGAAAAACAAGAGTTAATAGACCGTCTCATGGGAGGAGAAGTCTTTAGAGGACGTAAAGCTCTCCTGAGAGAACTTTCCCTTATATTTTCAGAATTTCGGTAAAGAGGAAAAAAAGTTCTTGACAAAGGTAAAAAAGTAGGTATAATAGAAAGAGTTGAAAAGCTCAAGGTCCGTTGGTCAAGGGGTTAAGACACCGCCTTTTCACGGCGGTAACACGGGTTCGAATCCCGTACGGACTATGGATAGAAAGAGTTGAAAAGCTCAAGGTCCGTTGGTCAAGGGGTTAAGACACCGCCTTTTCACGGCGGTAACACGGGTTCGAATCCCGTACGGACTATGGTGTATTGCGGTTAAAAAAACTTGAAAAAAGTTTCAAAAAAGTGTTGACATAGGTTAGCAGCTGTGATATACTAATATAGTTGTCGCTTGAG
>NZ_RJNY01000016.1:0-47280 GCF_003942795.1 Streptococcus mitis | reverse complement strand
GTATAATGTTTTTTGACAGAATTAATTCAATCCAATAGTCCAAAGAGTATTCTCCGTAGTATACTTTATTCTCCATAATCTTATAATCCTCTCTATTTATCAATCACAAAATATCTGTTAATATACATTATACCATAAAACAACTGCAATCTCTCAGTAACAATCTCTATAATTCTGTCTTAGTCCATCTAAAAATAAACTGCAACAAACTCATTCTTATTTGTAATAGTATAAACTATTTTTTAATTATACTTCGCTGATGCCTCAGCTCGTACAAGCAGTGCTACCGCCTCAACACGATGTGTCTGCGGAACTCAAAAGGTTGGGTGAACCTTTTGAGGTTTAACTGCGTTTCACTAACAAACTCACACACTCGACGTGTGGTGATAGCAAACTTCTATATTATAGAATGAAAGGGATAGAGTCGTTGTTTAAAATTAAACTTTAGAATGAAACTATTTTATAGTTACCATTTTACCATCTTTATAGCTGATAGTTGTCACTTAATAAATTTACTTGCTAACTTGTAAACTTGTTGAGTCTCTTTACTTTTAACGTCCCAACTACCAAATTCTTCTTTAATCAACTCTTTTATTATTCAGCTTTTTTCTCAATCAAATACCAACTAGGAATGATTTGCTTCATATCATCATACCATTCTAAAATTTCCTTAGCTTGATTTTGCATTACTGATATTTCTTCAACTCCGTAAGGAACAGACCATGGAAGAGCACCAATTATGTTATTTAGAATATAGATAACAAGAAGTTTCCAAAATAAATCTGGAACCTTATGATCAAAATATCCATCTATCATACCAGAGGCAAAAGAAGGTGAAACTTGAGCAGACCATACAATTCGATTGAATTCCTCCCAAGGATCTCCAAGATCAAATCGATCAAAGTCAATGACATAAATATTACGATCTTCACCAATCATGAAATTCCCGATATGATAATCTCCATGTTGGAAAACCTGAGGTCTATCTTTTAACAATTCTCGATTTGCATTTAAAAAATCAATAAAGATCTGACCATTTTCATATTGAACGGGACATTCTTTGTATTTGGAGATTTTGTCATCAATTTTTCGATTATAAAAGACCTCCCAATCTTCACGAACTTCTGTAACAGGGAGTGAATGAATTTTTTGAAGGATTCTTCCTGCTTCTACTCCATAAGTATATTGTTGTTCTTTCGAATAAGTTAAAATGGTTTCTCGAGCATCTTTCCCGTCTATCCATTCATGTAAAGAATGTACTTCGTCATCGCAGAGTTCTATGCTGATCGGTTTACACATCGGAACTCCAAGAGAAGCTACTTTCTCCATCATATCAAATTCAAATTTTTTAGAATCTAACTTCTCCTTATCAGAAACACGCAAGAAATATTTTTGCTGATTTTGATCTGTCACATAATATTTTTTATCATCTGACCAGCCTTTATTTATGGCTATTTTACTACTAAAATCCATCAAGCACTCCCCGATTCATTTCACAACACATTTTGCAGTTTTCACTAGTAACCTATCCAGTTCGTCTACGCTAGCTTGATTATTTAATGAATAATATTTTTACTGCTTCTTAGTTGCTCTCGATTATAACTACCTATATTCTATCACAAAAAACAAAAAAAGCCTTAAAATCAAGGCTTTTCTATACTTTCACAAATAATCCTAATAAATTTCCATTCAACTTCTTCTAAGCATCTTTTCTAAAAAATAAATTGACAATCTCATCTTCTGAAAAGCCTAGCTCACCAAGTTTTTCAAACAAAATTTTCACTAGCTTGTTAGATTCTTGATATCTTATCTCTTTTATTTCTTGCTCGCTTGCTATGACAAAATATCCTAATGTTCCACGGCTAGTAACCAAATTCTGTTCTTCGAGAACTTTCATTGCTTTTTGGACAGTTGCCGGATTACACTTCTCGTTTTCTGCTAATCTCCTTATTGAAGGAATTTGTTGTTCAGGTGCATAATCACCTCTTAAAATAGTCGTTCTTAATTTTGATGCAATTTGTAAATATAGATGGTGTTTCATTTAATCTTTTTATTATCACTTTCCCTAACAAACTTCCAATATGCAGAATAAGGGATGACTGTAGCTAGTAGAAGATAGTATTTATTTGCAAACATATCTGCTACTCCTTTTGCATTGAAATGAATAGGAACTTTCTCAGGGAGAAACCCACAAATAATGACTATGATGACCATCATTCCCAACAAAACCAAAATATCTTTTAACAGTCTATTTTTCATCTTATTTTCCTCCTTTAACTAGATAAAATTTAACTTGGTCATTTTTATATAAACTCTAAACGAAATAGCCAGTAAAATTACTGATACTGCTTGCAAAACAAATATAATCGGAAGATTAAAAAACCAATTAAGCAAAATAGGCGAAATAAGCGTAATCATACTAATAATTCCAGTTACAATAACAGGAAGACTTTGTTTGACAACTATCATCTCACTGTCCCAATCATAGTTAGGATATTTTTTATTTAATGAAATTCCGATTACCATTATAAAAAGGGAGTAACATATAGGAACAATAACTAGATTCATAACTTGAATAGGATTCATATCAAGTTTCAGCATAAATACAGATACAGAAATCATATATCCAATCAAATGAAGTGTAAGGTTGACAGCTATCTTAGCATTTAAAATCGTTTTCACTTCAACTGGAGAACTTTTCAAAATCCAAATATTTTTACCTTCTAAAGATATAGATGAAGCTGCTGGACAACTGAGTGAAAGCATAGAAGCAATAAAGACGGGAGCTAAGTTTGAAAGATACTCATTTATATTTTCAATTCCTGCAGAATTTCCTATTTGCCCTACAGAATTAAACAGGAAACATATACTAAAGACACATAAAAGAATCACTCCAAGCCCAGCATTCAAGACTGCCATATAAGAACTTAAAAATCGTCCAAGCTCTTTTTGATATAAGGAAAAAAACACCGATTTTCTTTCATAAGATACTTTGTCATTAGCATAACTTGATTTTGTATTGGCAAGTGTATTAAGTAGTCCATACTTCAACGAAGCAATTTTGACAAATAGATAAAAGACGACTATTGAAAGAACTATATAAAATCCCATCCCATAGTACATTGGAAAATTGTAGTATGACATAAATAGTCTAGAAATTGGATACAGTCCAGTAATTTGCTTAGCCAGAGTAACCCCAATACTACTTTCATCACCTGATTGCAAAGCTGATAATGCAAAATATCCAATTATACCTAGCATCGCAAATGAAAAAATAAGAGAGATAACATTTTTTCTTTTAAAAAAAGATGAAGCGACAACAATAACGAGTCCCATGCATGCCGCTATACACATGGGGATCAAAGGGGCAAAAATTATAGAAGTAAAATACAATAAAATCTGTAGGAGGTTTAAACTTCCGTTCAAGCCCCATATAATTCCACCCGGAAGCATAAACATTAAGCCTATTAAAAAATTCAATAAGTACATAAACATGAACTTGCTGGTGATAATATACGAACTTTTAACAGGTAAGGATTGGAGAATTTCCATATCTCGACTGCCAAATAAAATGCCATTCGAATAAAATACTGTCAAAAATAATATTGAAAAACTTGAGACAGAGACCATATATGCTGGAATCAAGTTCTGCTGTCCGACGTGTACCAATGTTTTCGCTGTTATTATATTATAAACAAAGCAAAATAAGGAAAGAGTTATTATGCCAAAACTCGCAATAGCCATTGAACTTTGTTTTTTATTTCGTGAATCTCTAATCTCGTTAATAGGAAAGAAATTAATCAATTGCGCTTTAAGCAGTATCCAAATGTTACTCATTGTTCTGCACCTCCATGAAAAATGCCTCCAATGATTCATCACCTTTGACGTCTCCTGTATTGCCACTTGCAATTAACTTTCCATTTTTGATAATGGCAATCTTATTACATAATTTTTCCGCAACATCCAATACATGGGTTGAAAAGAAAATAGCACCTCCATCTGAAACACACTCATGCATAATTTTCTTTAGTAGGAAAGTTGCTTTGGGATCTAGCCCAACAAAAGGTTCATCTAAAACCAACAGTTTGGGAGAATGTACAAGTGCAGAAATAATGGCTGTTCGTTGCTTCATTCCATGTGAATATGAAGAAATAATCCCCGAAAGATGCTCAGTCATATCAAATAAATCACCGTATTTTTGTATTCTCTCCTTGCGTATTTTTGTAGGAATTTCAAACAAGTCAGCAATAAAGTTAATATATTGAAGTCCTGTCATATGTTCATACAAATCTGGATTATCTGGGATATACGCCATCATTTTTTTACAAATAACAGGTTCTTCTTTAATAGAATGACCGTTGATAATTATACTTCCGTCTTCAAAATCATGGATACCGACAACTGCCTTTATCGTTGTCGTTTTGCCTGCACCATTTGCTCCAATAAAACCATAAATATCTCCAGGCTGTACTGAAATAGATAGGTTATCCACAACCTTCTTATCCCCATAACTTTTACTAAAATTCTTTATCTCTAACATATTTTCACCTCTATTGACAATTTGTCAGTCGTATTTTGAAATAATACCGATAGCTTGTTTTGATTTAGCTATCGGTACATAGTTCTCTTTACAAACATTCTATCTTTTTTTAATTGCTAAAGAGTCCTTTTGTATTTAGATTTTGTTCCAGCATTATCTTAAATGCATTCAAGTAATCTTTGACAGTTTCTTTCTTTGAAGTTTTAATACCTATGTTATTTGAAACAAAAACATAGGCTGTCATCAGAAATTCTGCTGTTTCTGATGGATATTTTACAGAAAATACTTTTTCTGAGATGCCTTGATTTATTATCCTCTCAAAAGATATAGTCAGTTTTTCAATGAGCTTATGAGATAACTTATCTAACATATAACGATTTTCTTCAAGATCAACCGTCTTTTGTAACTCAGTTCCTTCCGCTGAAACGTTATCTGTAGAGATTACTGTGGCATCTATAAAGGCTCTTATTTTTTCAATAGCTGTTTTGTCATCATCATTGACAATCACGTGAATATCACTCAATAATTTCTCTGAATAACGTTCCACGAGACAATACAGAATATCTTCTTTATTCTTAAAGTGATAGTATAACAAACCTCGTGATATATTTACCTTATCGACTATATCCTGAGTTGTTGTGTTCGCATATCCTTTCTCCATAAAGAGGAGCATAGCAGCGTCCATAATCTCAGCCCGTCGAATTTCCGGGTCTTTTACATCTCGCATTTTTTTCCTCCTATTTATGAATTATACTACTCTACTGACAAATTGTCAATTATAAAATTACCTTTTTGAGGATACCAAAAAAAGCTTGACACCAAGGCTTTTTTGTCAACATTTTTTCTAAGCTCGTACAAGCAGTGATGCTGCCTCAACATGTGGTGAGAGAAATTTCTATACTATAACACGATACAGAATAGTCAGAGTTTGAAATTATATTATGGAAGGATTCCACTCAAAGACAGCCATCCATAGTAAGGATAATTTGTGTGTGTTTGAAACCTGTATTTTTACTACTACATTCCATAACAATGTAGAAATCATCATCTTCCTCTGCTTTTACAACTATTCCCATTGAATATGGAGTTTTCCAAAGAGGTTCTCTTCCATAAAACTTTGCTACAAATTCATTTGTTGGATTTGGTGTTTCTGTACTAAAACCATTCTCAAATAGCCAAGCATGCCAATTTTTAAATGCTGGTGGAAAACCAAACATATAAATTGCTTGCATTGTAGATATTGCAAATTCCATTTCATCTTCCAAATTGATAACATACTTCTCCGTAGGATTTAGTCTATATCCATCTATAGTTTTTTCTGATTTCATACCACTATTAAGTTTAAGCTTTTTCATGATTATGCTCCTTTATTCATCTTTTGATTCTGGTCTTGCTTTGGTGTATGGTCTAGTTTCAGATATAAATTGCTCTATCTCTAAGAACGATTTTCCCAATTCATTCAAACTGAGAATCAACATATATTCTGCAACTTCACCAGAATGATCAATAGATCGTATAGGGGGTAATTTTTTGCGAAATTGCTCAAATGTATCTCCTACTTCTATCCATTCATCTATCTCACTATCATACCAACAATGAAGTTGTTTCCATAATTCATAATCACTTTCTTCAAGAAATTCTTCATCAACAGAAAAATATGCCCATGGAAATAATCGAGGAAAAACATCGGTATACGGTGTAAACGGAAACCAATAAGGATAGGCATACTCTTTAGTTTCTTGACCATCATTAACAATTAACTTAGTATCACCTTTACCACTAGACTTATTAACCCACTCTGTTGAATGTAGTTTAACTTCACCTCCAGTTTGTATAATTTCCATAAATTTTTTCTGAGATAGCAGAAAGTTATAATTTTGAATATGTTGCGGTAAATTCGTATAGGAAAGAAGGTGGTTATTTGATTGTTTATCCAAAAAAACTTGATTTATAGGAACTTTCACATAATATCCTTTGCCTCCTCCCTCTTTAGTTTTTTTAATTGTTTTAGGAGTTAACTCTTGCCAAATACACATACCATCATCAGGATTAAACAGAACAATTATACACGGAAGAGAATTCATCGTCCAATAATTATATTGTCTCTCATTTATGTTCCTAAAAATAATGCAGTTATCTTTTTTCTCCCTAAACCAACTTGGTCCTGACTTGATTTGTAATGCAAGGTGTTGTCTTGGTTTGCCATCTACAACAAATTCCATATGAGCATCTATACCTATATCATTAACTGGCTGCTCTCTAAACATCCAACTATTTCTTTCTGCAATAACTCCACATTGATGTATGCCAATCCTCTCAGTGCTACTAGCCATATCAATATCTACCTCCCTATATAACTAAATATACTAACAATTGATGTAATTCAAGGAGGCCTCAGTACAATTTGCAACAGCTAGTTGCCAGGCCTGATTAAAATCTCCACTACTTTAAATCACTTTATAGAAATGTTCCGAAAACTCATATGCTATGCTCGATTAAACTTTCCCTCTATGAAAAATAGAAAAGTTTGAATTTTGTAAACGTGAATACAATGCGAACTCTAAAGTTGAATAACAGTTAAGAAATGAATAATAAAATCTATGGTTAGAAATCCAATTACTAAATTTTATAAAAGTCATGTTTGAATCTACAAAAGAAAGTAATATCTCCCCATTAGGTTTCGTATATGTATGGTCCGCTAAATGGATAATATTCAGTACAGGAAATCTATCCAAAATTGTTCTAAATACATCAGTAGAACATCCATGAATAGGAAAAACTATTACATTCGGATCATTCGCAAATAAATCACAGATGCTTTGAATTTCTTCATTTGCTTTGATATTATCTTCTTATAAGTCTATCAAACTCATCGCCAATCCAAGTATCTCTAATATTATATATTCTATCACAAAAATGCAAAAAAAGGCTATAACCACAATAGTTGCCCACTATCATCATAACCTTTTGTCTACTCTATAAATCTACCTCAGTTCCCTCTAAGAATCTGACAGTTATCTGCCCATCCTCTGCAATTATAATATTATCCAATACTTGACACATCTCATGAGAATCAAATTCCCACAAGGGCTTGTTTATCATTTCTGCCAACTTCAAACTATAGTGCTTTTCTAGCGGACGATTTTCTTCTAAAACTTTGTTCCACTTTCCGTGCAACAAGTCAACATTCTTACTTAGTTGTTCTACAGCCATTACTACGGCTTTCTCAAGCATTTCTTCATCGATATGATTGTTTAAACATCCAATCTTGCCTTTAATCCTATATCGATTATTACACTGCCATACCTTCCGTTTACCACGACTTGTAGTCCAATTCTTCCTACCAAATGCTGAACCACATTCGGCGCAAAATACTTTTGTTGTAAAGGGATTGTTTTCTTTCTGCATGATATAAAATTGGAGCTTATGTTGTTCTCTAAATTTCTTTCTTCTTGCTATTTCTAACTGAACAATCTCCCACTTCTCTCTATCTAAGATTGGTTCATGATTGTTCTCGATATAGTATTGATTAACTTGTCCATCATTATCAATTCTTTTCTTCGTCAGGAAATCAACGGTATAGGTTTTCTGAAGCAAAGCATCACCCTTGTATTTTTCATTTTGAAGCATTTTCCATATAGCACTTGGGCACCACTTTGCTTTACCTGTGCAACCTGGTATTTCCTGTTCTCTTAACTCTTTGGAAATAAATTCTGGACTGTATCCTTCTAGAAATCTATCAAATATATACCTTACGACATTAGCTTGTTCATGGTTTATAATGAGATTTCCTTTTTCATCTTTGTCATATCCCATAAAGTTTGTAGTGTTTACCTGAACTACACCACGCTCAAATTTCTTACGAATTCCCCAAGTTGAATTTTCTGAAATAGATCTCGATTCATCCTGTGCGAGTGAGGATAAAATGGTAAGTAGTACTTCACCTTTTGAATCTAGGCTATCAATATTCTCTTTTTCAAACGTTACTCCGATGCCTAGTTCTTTCAGTTCTCTTACATATTTGATGCAGTCCAATGTATTTCTGGCAAATCTACTAATAGATTTAACTAAAATTCTATCCACCTTACCATCTCTACAATCTTGTATTAGTCGGTTAAAAGCATCACGTTTTTTTGTATTAGTTGCTGAAATGCCTTCATCTGCATAGATGTCTACTAACTCATAATCTTCATGTTTTAAGATGTATTCACGGTAATAATTGACCTGATTCTCATAACTTGATAGCTGCTCGTCTTGGTCTGTAGACACTCGACAATAAGCGGCTACTCTGATTTTTTTCTGAATTTGAGATATGACTGTTTGATGTACCTTTTTGGCCGGTATAACTGTAATGTTTTTCTCCATCTTCAATCCTTTCTAACACAATTACTGGTGAACTTAGTTTCCAATCTTCAATATCCCTTTCAGGGACTCTCATACCTTTACAGGAATTTTTTCCTTCTTTGATATATTTGGAACAACACCAAACAATCTTTTTCTTATAAGATACCTGTCTTTTTAATGTTGAACCACAATATTGGCATTTTAACATTCTAGAAAATTTATAGGTTTTATTTGTACCTTGGATCCGAGAACGGCTTTTCATTTTTACCTGAACCTTTTCCCATATTTCCTTAGATACAATTCCTTCATGATTATCTTCAATATAGTATTGTTCAACCTGCCCTTGATTTAATTTCTTTGGACCGTTTACACCGTCATGAAAGTATTTTTGAAGTAGTAAAGAGCCTTTGTATTTTTCGTTTTTTAAGATATTACGAATTGTACTGTCATACCATTTCTTTCCTGTTACAGTTGAAACCTTGCCCTCATTAAGTTTTTTAGCAATCCTATGTGTACCCATTCCTTCCAAATAACTATAAAAGATGGTTCTTACTATTTGCGCTTCTGCTTTGTTTATAACAAGTTCACCTTTTTCGTTTAAATCATACCCTAAAAACCGTTTAGCATTAATGAGTAATTCTCCTTTCTGGAACTTTCTACGAAAACTCCATCGTTGGTTTCCGCTCATGCTTTGTAACTCTTCCTCAGCCAAACTTGCTAACACAGTCAAGACAACCTCACCTTCATTTGATAAAGTGTGGATATTCTGCTCTTCAAAAAAGATATCAATACCAAGAGTTTTTAATTCTCGACTTATTTCAAGAACATTGATGAGATCTCTTGCAAACCTTGATATTGACTTAGTATGGATAACATCAATTTGTCCTTTTCTACAAGCACCTAACATAGTTTGAAAATCAGGTCTATCATACTTTGAACCCGAAATCCCTTTGTCACAAAAAACACCCAAAAACTCAACATCATCACGTTCAGCATACAACTTTTCAAAATAGACTTTTTGATTCTCTAGCGAATCAAGTTGACTTCCGTTGGTTGTAGAAACTCGAACATATGCACAAATTCTCTTTTTTCTTTTGTTATTCTTTGCTTCAATTTTTCTTATATTCATTTTTCCTCCTACAAGAAGTTTTTACACACTATATATCCCTCTAAACACTATATTAGTCAAGTAATCAGCAACCCTGTTCTTTAATAAAATGTCTATATATCCCTCTTACCTTAATAGGTAATTTCAAGATAGTTTTTTCCGGTTTTAAGAAAAAAATCAAAAAGAAAAAGCCTGATGTATTTCACCAGGCTTAGATTTTTTATTTGAAATTTAATCGCAATATGTTATAATAAACGTAGAAAAAGAGCTGAGCGCCAACTCAGCTCCATGTAGAACCGTTAAAAAGACGGTGACTCTCTATTATCAGACTATAACTCGTCCAACAACTCGGTCAAAAGTGGGGACGGGTTATTTCTTTTTGTCATCGTCCTTGAAGATTTTATAGCACAAACCAATCAAAGCAATGGTAAAAGTACCAAAGCCAAAGATGGTTTGAACGACTTCAAATGAGCTCAAACACGCTCCTCCTTTCCGTCAGATTTTGATGAATTACCCATAGGCATCACCTCTCTTTCGGTATAAGGAGCCACCGTCTTCACTTTTCTACAATAGATATTATACCACATGAGCCACCAACTTCGGTGGTTTATTTTTTTAAAGATTTATTTTAATAGTAGCATTTGCAAACTCTTAATTAGTAGTAATCAAACCATCAGGTTCAATCGTAAATTCTGGTTTTACTGATAGCGAACCATCGGCCTTGAGATAATACCAGCCATTTCCTGATTTAATAAATTGCTTAGATTTCATATCTCCATCTTTTTCATCTAAGTAATACCAAGTTTCACGATATTTTACCCAACCTTTAGCCATTCGACCATCCGACTTAAAGTAATACCACCTATGATCGATATGCATCCAACCAGTAACCATGGCACCGCGCTTATCAAAATAAAACCAATCCTTGCCATCATTGAACCATTTATTGATGAAACAGTAGCCTCTATTATCAAAGTAGAACCATTCTCCTTTAATATTTTTCCATTGAGATTTTGGATAAGAGCCATCTGATTCTTCCCACCACCAGCCAACTTCGTTTCGTTTCCAGTTTCCTTCAGTTAGACCAGATTCAATATCTTTCTTAAACTGTTCTCTACTAATGCCCCATTTTGCAAGGTATGGATAGGGATCTACATGGTCACTTCCATTATTTGGTTGGTTGTAAGTACAAAATTGATGAGTTTTAATCCCAGCAAGACTACTAGAATCTAGAGTTTTAGGGATTCCAGCCTCGTCAGCTAACTCACGTAATAGCTTGACATAAAGTCGATAATCTCTCATGAATTCTTCTTTAGATTCATGACTTTCTATCAGTTCAACTTGAGCGTAACCTTCAACATTCCATCCGCCACCAACATCATAGGCACCTCGGTCGACTAACCATGTTTGCATGATACGACCATTCCCTACCACATGAGAGAAGAATCCTGACTCAACTGGACGACGCATATGGTAATCTGCTTCATTTTGTGCCGTAGAGTTAGGATTTCCTGTTGAGTGAGCATGAACCTGTCGATAGGGTTGTTCCCCAATTTGAGGAAGATTTGTTCGTAATCTACTTTTATCAATTTCCATGATTATCCTCCTTATCATCGTTAGACTTTTCTTCAGTTAGATGTTCAAAAGCTTTTAAAATTGGTTTAAAAAGCAAAATATTCCCTTTTACTTTTTGATAGTTCTCAATTAGTGATTGGAAAGTAAAAACTAGGTATCCGATATAAATCGAATACAGAAACATAAATCCAGTTTTTTCAGGCAACAAAACAGACATCGGAATCAATAACAGTAACATAAAAATCCCTAAGACTTTACGAATTAATCCATTGATTCCAATTCTACTCTTATACTCAACATCTGGATTTACAATGGCAGCAAATGTGCCTGATGCAAAGTCTACAATTTCCATGATGACAATTAACGCTAACGCATACAAAATAAGCCCATCTTCTGTTTCGATGAGCTTTCTTAAAAAATTAAACAATTCAATATCCATTTTTAATACTCCCTATAGTTCTTTTTTATTTGACTCAATTTCAGCTAAAACAGCATCTTCTAATTCATATCGTTTATCTCGGAACAATTTTTCTTGGTTTCTCATTTCGAGACGATGCTCCGCATAGAGCTCTGAATGATAGAGAAACTCAGATACTGTAGAAACACCATGTTCATCAACATCAACAGTATACTGCTTAACTACTTCATCACCAATCTTCAAATTTCCAATCAAACGTGTTGTTTTAGTAATTTCTAATGCCATTAACTTTCTCCTTTCTCTCTTTTAGTTTTTACTTCCTCAAATAAGTCTTTTAGGTCTGAGTCGTATTCTAATACATCTTTCATTAACTGCAATTCGCTTGCAACAACCAAATAAAGAGCCTCATTTTGTGCTGCTTGACCTTCGGTTTGTGCTAGTTTCTTAGTCAACGACTCCATTGCTAATTGATGGATTAAATCTGTGTTCATCTTCTAACATCTCCAATCGTTTATTTAATTTTCGAATATCAAGTATTAACTCTTGAATTCCTTTTAAAGCGATATTCGTTAATCTTGTATTATCAAGATTCAGAAAACCACCATTTTCATACACAAGTGACGAGTCAATTTGTTGAACATCTTGAGCGATGAGTCCAATTTTGGTATGAGCCTTTTGAATACGATTCCCTATTTTCTTCCAGTCATACTCTTTAAATTGAAATCTTTTGATAAAATCGAGTGCTTTATAGTTAGATAAGCGTATATTCTCTTTTAAGTTTTTATCAGAAAAATGTTGGTTAACAATTTTCCATAAGCTATAAGCATTTCCGTTATATGAGTAGTAAATATCATTTCCTGATCCACCAAAGTCTAGAGACACATTATTAGAATTCCAATAACTAATAGTTCCTGTAGTTGAGCCATTAATGCTACTTTTGCCGTACTTTAACCAGCCAATTCCTTTTGCCTTAATGTATCCTTCGACCGTCAATAGAAAATCATCACTATCACTTGCAGTGTTTCCAGTAGTAAAATCTGAATCTTTGTAAATAAATAAGCCGTAAGGAACATTGTCTCCTCGGCCATAAGAACCTATAAATTGTACGCCTAAACCATCTTTAGAATTAAACTGACGAGGAACATTAATCTGTAATCCACCGTTGATAGCGTCAAATGAACCATAAGCACCTAACTTAATTTTTGTTTCTCCAGTTAATAATCCACCAGAAATTGTGGTTCCAGTTATTGTGCCACCCTGAATTCTGTCACCACTTAGTAAGCCTGACTTTATTTGACTAGCATCGATCCTAACACTTTGTACACTATTGATAAAAGCATTCTTAGCAAACAGCTGTCGTAAATAAGCTTCATTTGCAACTAACTTATTAAAAAACGCTTGATCCACGACAATTTTATCTGCTGTTACTGAATTCGATGCTAATACCATAGTAGTTACAGACCCAGATTCAAAGTTTGATGTCTTTAATTTATCAATCATTCCTGATTTAATGACTGCTCTATCAATTAAAGTATCCCCAGTGATATGAGTTGCCTTACCAATGATTCTATTGATTCCATTCGCGCCTAGATTAATACCTGAAATTAAAGAGCCTGCATTAGTTAAATTTTGAATCGAATAGGAACCTTGATGTTGCTGAACAAGACTTTCTGTTGCAATTTGTTGAAAAGATGTACTATCTACAAAGTTATTAGGTGGCTGACTACCTCGAACAATTGAAATTTGGCCAACTGCCACAGTGCCGTTCTTTTCTACCCAAATATGAAGCCCAAAATCATCTGTTTTTGTCACGGTTTTATTTATCGTAAAAGTTCCTGTAAAAATTTGAGCTGCGCCCGTTCTAGTCGGACTGATAGTGAAACCTCCTATTGAGTTACCTGATTTGATTTCAAAACCAACTTTTCCATCAGGTAGTACATCTATCCATAAATTGACCCTATAAGAAAGTTTCTCACCAGCAACAAATTTTTGACTATGAAGAGGCATTTGGAAACCACGCCAACCATTTGTTGTCCTACCACTTTGAGCAATTCTTAGCAGCTTGTATTCATTAGTTCCAGTCATAACTAAATTCGAATTCGGTTCACGTTCTCTATATTTACTAAAATTGGTTGGATCGTATACTAAGTTTTGGGTATCAATTAAATCACTGACTCTTGTAATCAGTCCTTCGGATGTTTGTAAAACCTGACTAATTGATTTACCTTGTTCACTAATAGTTCTTGTATGGCTACCTAGAGTATCTTTTACCTCGTTAAAGGCTGTTACAGTTGTTAAATCTTCGATAGGTTTAGTCCAATAATTTGGAAAGATATCTCCAGTAGTAATCATTAAAGCTCTCCAATGAAACTTACCTGAACTTGCTCCATCAATACGAAATTGTAATTCAAAGTTTTTAAAATTATTGAACATCTCATCTGTTACCATTCGAGAAATTTTAATAAGATGGTAGTTTGTACCAGTTTTTAAGGCGCTAGACCAAGAGGTATGAAAGGGATTAGAATGAACACTCCATACAGCGCTATTATCTGATTTTTTATATCCTGGACCTTGTAAAATAATTCTAGGAGTAACAGTTGAATCTAAAACAACATTATCGATAGAAATATAAACAAATAGGTTGATTTTTGTCCCTGCATAAATGCCAGTCGCATCACCATAAGGAATTTTTCCTAATGTTTGAATCCAATTGAGTTTCGAGTTTATTTCTTTGTATGAAGTCCAACTATCACTGGAACCAGATGCTAAGTTTCGATGAGAAACACTAGTTGGTATTAAAGCTTTAGTTTCACTAATAGTCCGACTGAAACTATTGGATGTTTCTCTAACTAAATTTTGCACGCTAGAGTTCGTTACATAACCTCTATCTAGAATATTTTTATCAACATCTGATTTAGTTTGAAATCCTTTTAAATTTATTACGGATTCTACCTGACTACTGGTCAATCGTTTGGCTATTTCACCTGCTTGGATTTTAATTGTTGTTTCAGTACTAGCAAGTCGATTTGTCGTTTGATTAAAATCTGTTTGTGATACTTTAGTCTTTATAGCATCTGCAGCAACTTGTAAATCAGCTTTAGTTTTAGATATTGCTAATGCGTTCTCTGATATTCTTTGGAGTGCTTCACTAGCTGTTTGTTTAATATTTTCTACATAGGTCNTTTCAGCTTTTAGATTTATTTTATCCTTGGCTTGTGATATTTCCGTTCGTTGTTGCTCTACGGTATTTTTGATAGCATCAAAGTCTGTCTTTGAAACCTTGTTAGTAATAACCCCCTTAAGCTTATCAATTGAAGATTCTACTGTCGTAATTTGATTCAATAAGCTATTCTTGCTGAGTTCAACTAAACGGTTTGCTTCAGCAATAGCTTCCTTTTTATAATTTAAAGTATCTGTTAGAACTGTATTAGTAGTTTCTTTAACTTCTTTACTGACCTCTAAGGCATGATTAGCTAAATCTCTACTACTATTTGCTTTAGCCAATACATCGTTGTATCTATTTTCATTAAGTGATTCATTAGATAGAACTTTAGAACCAACATCAGCAATCTTTCCTTCAATCTCTTGACGAATGCCATCTGCGTAAACTTCTGCACTAGCTTTGACTTTTTCAATATCATCTAGAATTGATTCTTTTTGTTTAGTGAATTCGGCATCAAATGCTGTGTTCGCATTTCTCAAAGCTTTTTCAATTGCGACTTCTTGTAATGTGAAACCGGAGTCTAAAATTTCATTCGCGACAGTTGAAATTGCACTATTTGAAGTTGAAGCACCTACCATTGGTTTATCATCAAAAGTAATCGAGATATATTCTTGTGTCAGTGCGTCAAATTCATAAGCGACTGCCTTTTTTGGAATATCAATCTCATGTTTCATACTCTTGATATATACAGTATCACCTAAATGTACAACCTGCCCATCGAGTTCATAGGCTTCAATCGTAATAGCATCCGATAACTTATCAATTCCTTCATTCTTAAACTTAGCCTCAGCCCACTTCCTTAACTCCTCAATGCTTTTAAGAGTATTATTTTCGTACTCTTTTTCATTGATATATGGATAGAAAGTGATTAGAGGACTATCGACAGTAATTTTAATTGTCTGATCTTTATCTTTACCATCTGGTTTAAATGTTGATTTTGCATGAATACGAGTAATGATTGATTGAGTTGATTTGGTTCTCTTGTAAGACTTTAGATTCTTATGTGTTGTTATGACAACACCCCTATTTTCACCTCTATTCTTCTTGATTGTCAGAGCCAAATTGTCACGAATCAACTCCCCTTCCCAAGTTCCTATGATTGAATGTGCACCATCCATTAAGACAGCATAGAGTGTCTTTACTTCATTTGTATTGAAAGTACGGCGATCTGTAACATCACTCGTAAATGAAAAATCACCAAGATTGGTCTTAGTATTTTGAACCATTTGGGATAAGGCCATACCACAAGTAAGATTAGCAACACTAATTGGTTCGATAGACCGTTGCATAATATCATCTGAAATATGGTAGGCGGTTATATCCAAACTATCATCGTTTTCAATTGGTTTTTTAATACGAAATAACTGGAATCCTAAGACAGGCACAGGAGCCTTGATAAGCATATCCTCTTTTATTTGTTTATAGATACCAGAATCGGTAATTGGATAGCGAATAGATAAGGTGAAATCACCGTTCAGGGTTTCTTTTACAATAGCAGAGCTAGTTTCATGAAGAGGTAATCCATTCCACTTTGCAGTTCTGATATCTTTGTTCAACAAAAATAACATTTAAGCCCACCCCCAATTTGTTTCAAAGCTTAAAGAAGTAATACCTCTACCAAGAACAACACCTACTTCTTTTTTAGAGCTTGGATCAATAGTGATAAAATCACCAGACCATTTGATGTACTTTTTGCTAACCGTTAGAAAACTTGGACTATTTGGTTCGTTTACCATCACAAGAGGTTCTGTAAGTTTTTCAATTTTAATAACCTGATCTCCAATCGTAAACTGAGTCTCAGTTGCCGAATTCCCCATTATCGTTATTTTTGGGAACGCTAGAGACGTCCCTTGAACTCTAAGTACACCGTTTGATGTCAAAGTTTGTCTATCCATTGATTTAAAAAACTTTGTAGGATGACAAATAAAGGTAGCTTTCGTCGCATACACACCATCTCTCTCTTGTTTTACCTCAGTACATTTTACTCGATAACACCAAAGACGTGTGGTTTTCATCCGTTCACTCTCAAGCCAAAACTGCTCCTTGATAAATAGACCCATAAATTGATGGAGTTGTTCTTCTGAGGGCTTAACAATGTAAATCGTATATGATTTTTCAATCAAATCTCGGTGCCGATTTGTTTGCGAAAGAGCCCCACTCATTCCTTTATGTTCTAATAAACTCGTCTTACTCTCCGCTAGGATAACAGAAGGCGATTCGTGGACAATCACCTTAAAAGGAAAACTAGAAGTTCCAATTCCATCTATGACTAACTCGTTTCTTTTAATCATATAGTGGCTCCTCTCAATTGTTTTTGACGTGCTAATTCTTCTGCGATTCGACTTGCTACTTCATTTGCTATTTTTTCAATATCTGCTTGTTCTCGGATAATATTCCCAGTAATCGAAATGTTGATGTCTGGCATTCTTAAATCCATCGTTCTTGCAATACCTCTTCCGATTGCCCCAAGAGTAGATTCATTTAAAGGAAGTACCGCTTCGTTTCCTGCTTCTCCTCCTACCATTAGGGAATTCCCTATTGTTCCGAAGGCAGTTGGTTTTGTTAAAATTCCCCCTTTTGCATACCACTCAATTCCGATTCTAGGAATTTGTCCCTTTAACCAATCCAGAGGGTTTGCAGATCCTGACACACTAAAATGAGGTAAAGGAATGTGTGGCCACTGAAATCTGAAATTAAAGAGATTTTTGATAGCAGTTATAGCAGTTGAAACTGCATTTTTGGCAGTGTTGATTGCATTTGAAATCGTATTTTTTACTCCATTCCAAACATTGGACACTGTACTTGAGATTCCATTTAGAATACCTGAAATAGTTGAACTGATACTATTCCAAATTGTACTGACAACATTACTAATTGCTGATAATAGATTACTAATTGTGTTCTTAATCCCATTCCAGGTGTTTGATATAAGTTGACTAATAGTACTTAGAACTAAGCTTACAATTGACTTGATGGATTCCCATACTGTTGAAATAACTGCCTTTATTGTTTCCCATGCACCAGACCAATCTCCTGTAATAATTTGCATTACTGCTTTAATAATGCCTAAGACAAGATTGATTGCCGTTTCAACTACTTGTTTGATGATTTCCCAAGCTGTGCTGATGATTAGTTTTATGTTTTCCCATGCTGCCTGAATATAGGGTTCTAGAATAGACATAACGGTAGTTATAACTGTTGAGATTGCATTCCAAACTGTTGTTGCGGCTTCAAGAATTAACTCTTGATTCTCAGTCCACCACGAAGTCAGTGTCCCCCAGATGCTTAAAATAAAGTCTGATATTTCTTGAATGATAGTAGATATAAAAGAATAAATAGCATTCCAAATATCCATTACTGCTGTTCTAAATCCCTCGTTATGTTCCCAAAGTTCTTTTATTCCAACAATTAACAAAGCAAGAACAGCTATAATTCCTAAGACTATAGCTATAATAGGCGCTACACTTGCTATTAAGCCACCAATTGTGACACCCATTGCTAAGGTAGCTGCCTGAAGTGCTAAAAATATAGGGAGTAATAATCCTAATCCAGTAATGAGGCTACCTACAATAATGATAAATTGTTTTACTGGCGTTGATAAACTAGAGAACCACTCTGCAACTGAACGTAACAAATCAGCTAAAATCTCTAGTATCGGTGCAAAAGTGACAGCAATAGCATCTCCAACTTCAGCTAATGCTAACTTAGCTTCATTTTGAGCAGTTGTAAATTTATCAATTGGATCTAGTGTCGCTTCATAAGTTGAGCCGACTGTTCCTGATGCTTTCTTTGCTGTTTCAGCCAAGTCATCAAAAGATAATGCTCCACGATTAATAGCATCCACCATTCGTGGAGCACCCTTCGTTCCAAATATATCTGAAGCGAGAGTTAACTTTTCAGTTTCACTAGTTGAATTTCTAATTTTTTCGATGGTTTCAGATAAACCTTGCTGTAAGGTCTTTCCAGAAGCCGCATACTTCACAGATGCTTTTGATAGGGATGATAAAGAGGCTGATGAATCCACACCAGCCTTTTCAAATTTCCCCATTAAAGCAACACCCTCATCAAATGAAAGTCCTAGTGCCTTAATTTGTGGTGCTCCAGAAACAACCTTATCCATCAAATCTTGAACTCCCACACCAGTAGCTTGACTGGTAAAGGTGACAGTATCAAGAACACTAGACAAATCCGTTGCCTGTAAGCCGTATGCTTCTATAGCTTTCTTAGCTGAAATAGCCGATGAAGTAACATCACTCCCATTTATAGATGCAAATTGGATGAGATAACTTGAAGCTGATTTTAAACTATCACCGGTTAAACCAAATTGTGTGTTCAACTCACCAACGGCACTTCCAGCAGTATTAAAGTCTGTAGGAATTTCTGTAGCAAGGTTCTTTGCGATAGTTGTCATCTCTTCTAAAGCTTGGCCAGAAGCACCAGTTTTGGTGACAATGATATCCATCCCTTCATCAACTTCGTTAAAAGCTTCAAGCGACTGTTTCCCAAAATCAATCAATTTTTGTGATAATTCTGCTAAACGGTCACTGAATTCCATTAGGATTTCTGCTTTTAAGAGATGATTGATGTCTGATAGATTATCCTTTGCACTTATTGAACTAGTGCTCATCTCTTCCATCTCATTTTGAAGGTGATTATAGGCCGTTTTGGTATCATTTAGAGTCTGTTCCAGTTTATTGGCTTCAATTGAATTTTCGCCATACTGAGATTTTGTTAGTTCTAGCTGTTTCTCTAAATTCTGAATCTGTTTTTCTAGTAAAGAGGAACTTTCATTTACTTTTCTTTGAGCTAAAGCTAGCTTTTCAGATTCACTAGAACTTGAAGAAAGTTCACTTTCTTGTAATTTAAATTGACTCGTTAATTTTTCACTCTCAGAAGCTAGACGAGCTTGTTCTTGTTTCAAGCTATCCCATTGACTTTTAGTACTACCTATTCGATTACCATTTTCCGATAAGGCTTGGTTGACACCCTCTAGTTTGCCTTCGTAACTTTTCAGTACTGTCTGTGTAGTTTCTACTTCCCTTTGAAAGGCTCGATATTGTTCCGCACCAATAGTACCAGACTTAAATTGAGCTTCAACTTGAGCTTGTGCCTGCCTTAAGGTAGCTAACTTTTCTTTAGTTGTTTCAACTTGTTTAGCAAGCACTTCTTGTTTTTGAGTAAGGAGTGTGACATTTCCTGTATCAAACTTAAGAGCCTTATCAATTTGTTTCAATTCTTTAGTTGATTCAGCGGCTTGTTTATTTATCCCTTTTAAGGCATTTTGCAAGGGTTGTGTGTCACCACCAATTTCTATTGTGATGCCTTTTATATTTCCAGCCATGTTCACATCTCCTTTCTATTAAAAATTATCAAAATCACTTTGATTCGCTTTTCTTGTTTTGCTTGTTTCATTTGTCCGCAAGTTTACATAATCAGTTTGATAATCAAGAGCCATCCCTATTGAAATATGCTTTAAGTCGTTTATGGATAAGCCAGTTTCCTTACAACAAAATAGATAGCTTTCTACCGTAAAGATTTCTTCGCTTGCTGTTTCTGTTTGATCTGCTTTTTTCTTGTATTCATCCCTTGGTTAAGCATATTCATTAAGATAGTTGCTACTTCTTGAACCGGAAACTCCTCCATCTCTATAAAGAATTCTTTGAATGGTTTAATTTTTGGATTAGCAGATTTCGCAAACACCCAAAAAATTCTGTGAAAAAAAGTCATATCAAAATTAGTCAGGATGGATAAATCAATATCACCAGCCTCAAGATTTTCTTCCTCATTTAGGTGCTCAATCTTATCAAGAATTGACTGCGAACTCACCATTGAAAACAAGTCTTGAAAATAATCTTTACCAAACTGTTCTTTATAGGCAATGGGTGTATACGCATTAGTAGCCAATTCATAGGTCTTTCCTGAAATTGTAATACTATCTCTCATCTGTAACTCCTTTATTCACGAGGTTCAAAGACTTCCTTGAACCAATTCTGACGAATCTCATCACTTGTTTCTTCTGTCGTTTTGCGACGAACCACCTTATCAAGTGGACGAGGACTTGCCGTAAAGTTTAGCTCAACCTCATTAATATCTGAACCAGATTTTGTTTTTGATCCCATTGATGGACGTGATGCGTAACAGTAATACAAAACATGAAGCGTTTCTTTCTTATCTCCTTCAAAACGAAACATCAGAGCAAAATTCTTCTTTTCAGCATTTGCGATTTCAGAAATTGTTTTAGTTGTTGGATCTAATTTTTCTCCTAAGACACGAGTTAAAAATTCTTGAGTTAATAAGGCGAGCTTCAATGTTCCCTCATAACCATCATTTGATTCTGAAGTATAAAAGTTGATATTATCTGCCTTGTATGAACCTTTGTCACCAGTCGGTTCCAAGGTTAGTTCTGCTGCACCTCGTAATCGTTCAACCGTCCCATAAGTCAATGCGCCATTTGAAGCTTCAGTTGTAACTTCTGCCCAATGAACATCTTGTAATCCAAAGGTAACTTTATTTTTTTCAGTCATAACTATCCTCCGTTTAATGAAATGTAATATGTAATTTGATACAGTTTTTCTGTTGAGATATAAGTCTCTACTTTGTCAAAAAAAATTGAATGACTATCAAATAAGTCATCCATCTTGGTTTCGATTTCTAAGTCCTTCTTTAAGGTATAGAGTTCCACTTGAAGATTAAGAGTCTTATGATAGCTCCAATTATCAGCTCCAGCATTTTCTGAGTCCTTAACAAGATATACAATAAATGGTGGTGCTGGACTTCTTCCTTCTTCAAAATGATGATAAGCTACTGGCAACTTTGTTTTTATTAAAATGTTATAGAACTCTTTTAATGTCATAAACTCCTCACAATCTTTGTCTCAGCTTATCTTCAAGTGACTTAACAGCACTTTTTTCAACGATTTCAATATGTTTTTGCCCTTCTACTCGACCACCATTTTGTTTAGCGTGACCATTTTCTAAGAGATGAGTTAAGCCTGGTGTTCGGTTGTGAATAGACTTTGTTAAGCCTGTAGAACTATCACTTGTGGTCTTGCTTTTCCAACCTCGTGCATACTTACCAGTTTTTCGTGGTGAAGAGATCTTTAAAGTATCTACAGCACTGTCTGTTACTTCTTCTACTACCTCTCGCATTGCAGATGTCGTCTCTTTAATGTAATCACCCAACTCTTGATCAATTACTTTTTCCAACTCATCCATTTCTATCCTGTTCATAGTCATTCTCCTTAGTTGCTACAATATAAATCAATTGCCTAGGAACGCTATCACCATCAATTGAATCTATCGTAAAGTAGGCGTCTCTGTACTTTATCCTAGTTTTTAATGAACTTAGATTTAGTACCGCTTTGTCGTACCTTAGTGTAAATTGAATTTTGTTATAAAGAAGTTTAGACACACTCCCCTCATTTTCTGTCAACGTCAATGGGCGACTAGAACACCATCTTTGGAAAACCGTGTTCCAAATTGAAGATTCATTTCCAATTTCATCAACCACAATTTTACGCACTTCAAATGTAAGACGGTCACGTAACGGAGCGATTTTCATCAAAAAATATCCTTCCTATCAGCTAATAGTAGGTGATATAACATTTGTTTTAACTCTTTATAATTAGCTGTTTCACGGTGTTCATAAAGATAGGCAACCCCATACAGGATTGCCATTCTTAGAACCTCACTGTAAGTATTCTGCCTTAATGTTTCTTCACAGAGTTTTTTACTCGTATCAATCAATTGCGTAATCAAGTCATCTTCATCTGTGTTTTCTACCTTAAGGTAAAGTTTTGCTTCTTCTAGACTTATCATGATTATTTTGCTTTCACAGATAAAATTTTTACTGCTTCTGGTAATACTAATTTCCCATCAACACGTTGAGATGCAAGAAAACCAATTTGACCATTATTAGCATAAAGTTCATTGAGACGTTTAAAAGTACGTCCTTGGCGGTCAGCAATCCAGTAATATGAGAAATCTCCAAATGCAATGGCTTTATTCCCCTGTTCAGGGAGAGGTGCAAAGGTAGATGTATAGTATGGACGGTTAAGAATTAAATCTGGTTGTCCAGCTTGTGTAGACGGTTGCCAAATATAATTTCCGTTATTGTCTTTCAGTTTACGGATTGCTTTGACAGTTGTATCATGAAGAATCCATACTGCATTTTTACGATACGGAGCAGGAAGAGAATGATACAATTCAATCATGTCATCAAACGTAATGTCTTTAGTCGTCGTTGTAGGACCAGTAACATTTGCTTGCGTAAAGATTCCTGTTGGTTTCTTTGAGCCATCTCCAATAAGGAATGATTTCTCTTCTTCTGTACCAATACGTCGTGCAAACTCACTAGTCATATAGGATTCTAAATCAAATACTGAGTCATTTAACAATTCTTCTGAGATTCGAATAGCTGTTCCAATCTTATGTGAATCAAGTGTTACTTGACCAAATGTCTCATCAGTTTCAGGATAAAGTCCATTTTCATCCATCCATGACGCAGTTCCATGCCCTGTAACAACTGGAATCTTCCGCTCTCCACTTGATGTTTTAATGACGGTTGCTAGACTTCGGAAGAAATTCTCTTCTTGAAGACCTTGAACTAGTTTTTTCTCATACTCATCAGGTACTAAATGGCCACCCTCTGTATCTTCTCCAACACGAAGAACATCCTTAACATCAAAGAAGTTACGCTTACGGACATTCGTCCAAAAGGTTTTGGAATAGACATCAGACTTAGTTCCCTTCTTCTCATCTTCTACCTCACTATCTTTTAAGACAGTGGTAGGCTGTCTTGTCAAAGCCTGAGAAGTTGGTTGAGCAAGTTCTAGATCAATCTTTTCTTGTCGTTCTAAGCGAGCGATTTCTTGATTATAGCGATTGATTTTACTTTCCATTTCATCATAGCGTTGAGAATCTTCTTCTGAGACTAAACCATCTTCAGTTCGCACTGAGTCTAGGAAAGTTTTTGCTTGTTCCCAAGCTTGATTTCGTTTTTCTTTTAATTCAAGTAATTTAGACATAGGTTAGTTTTCCTTTCATTATTTCAATAAATCTAATCGTTTTCTTAACTGATTGAGAGGAGTCGTTGATAAAGGTTTGTAGCTATCTATTTTGGCTTGAAGTTTAACAACAAGGTTATGATCCGCAGTGGCTCTACTAAATGAATAACTGCTAATTTCTAGCTCTTCTTTAGGTTCATCTTTATCGAATAGAATCTTGTCCGCAAAGCCAAGTTCAACTGCTTTTCTCGCATTAAACCATGATTCAGAATCCATTAAATGTGAGATTTTTGCCCTAGATAATCCTGTTCTTAACTCATAGGCATTCACAATGGACTCTTTGATTTCCCCCAACATTTCAATAATCTTTTCCATATCTTTTGCTTCACCTTGTGCAATCGTCCACGGATTGTGAATCATCATCATTGCAACAGGACTCATGGATACTGTTGTTCCAGCCATGGCAATCACACTGGCAGCACTAGCGGCAAGGCCATCAATTATGACATGCACATTTCCCTTGTAATCCATCAGCATGTTATAGATTTGTGCTGCAGCAAAAACATCACCCCCTGGACTATTAATCCAGAGGGTGATATCACCTTTTCCTGCATTTAAATCATTTTTAAAGAGTTGTGGAGTAACTTCATCTCCAAACCATGTTTCATCAGCAATCTGTCCTTCAATACGAAGAGTACGAATATTCCCTTCGTCTGAAAAACTCCAAAATTTACGCATCTTCTTCCTCCTTTGATTATTCTTGAGGTTGTTCAATTACCTGTTTTGTCATAAAACCACCAGCATCTTTTAATTTAGTCATATTTCCGTTAATCAAATAAAGGTTTCCTCCTTCTTCATCTGTTAAAAGATTTAAATCTTCAAGTTCTCGAATATCATTTGTAGATAGCCAGCCATTCTGTCTTGCAATAGCATACCCACTCATACGACTTTGATAATCTCCACGTAATAAACCATCTACATTGAACTTAACAAAGTATTTCTTCTTTTCTTCAGGTAAAAAAAGAGACCTCTTGAAGGCCTGTTCTAAACGAACTACCCAAGGGTCTAATGTGTATTTAACAAACTCTAGTGATTGTTGCTCGATATTTGAAAATGAAGATTTTTCTAAATCACCAATCATATGTGGTGGTATCCTATACAAACGTGCAATCTCATTGATTTGAAACTTTCGAGTCTGTAAGAATTGCGCTTCTTCTGGTGGAATACCTATTTGAGTGTACTTCATTCCTTCTTCTAGAACTGCAACTTTATGTGCATTTGTGACACCGTTATAAACTGCATTCCAAGAATCACGTACTCTTTTTGGATCCTTCAAAATCCCTGGATGTTCCAATACACCACCAGGATTTGCACCATTTTTAAAGAATGATGCTCCGTAATTCTCTGTAGCCAAGGTCATTCCAATTGCGTTCTTTGCTAATGCGATGGGAGAATAACCAATCAATCCATCAAAACCAAGTCCTGGAATGTGAAGGACATCTTCTTGTTTTAAAATAACACTGCCTTTATCCTTGAAATTTGGATTTTCTTCGGTCAGGCGTTGATATTTGTAGTAAAGTTTCCCATTTTCATCACGGTGTACCGACATTTTATCTGGTAATAAGGGATATAAACTGATAACCTGACCACTCTTATCCCTTATGATTTGAATATAGGCATTACCCCATATCAAAAGATGAGTCATCAAAGTTTCACGAAAGACAAAAGAAGACATTTCTGGATTTGGTTCATCATGAAGTAAAAAATATAGAGGGTGTTCAAATTTTTTCTCTCTTCCATTAGGTGTTCTTTCGTAAATATGAATGGGTAGAGAGGCGACAGCCTCAGCTAATATTCGCACACAAGCATAAACAGCTGTAGTCTGCATGGCCTTAAACTCATCCACATTCTCCCCACTAGAAGTTCGTCCAAAGAGATAGGAAAAGTCCTGTCCCTCATAGCTATTACGCGGTTTATATCGTGATCTTTTTCTTCCAATAAATTCTAAAAATCCCATCTAATCCTCCATTTTTGAGTACAATAAAAGCACCTCTTTTGTGAGATGCTCTACGAATTAAAATTGAATTTACTTATTGAATAACTTAGCCCAATTCTGCTTGGAATTTAAAATTCTGGAGACATAAACCTCATATTTGTCGATATAATAAAAAGCTAAGTAATTTTCAATTGGCATATATCGATAACGTTTTCCGTCATCAGTTAATTCACCGTAACCTCGGCTCGACACCAAAGGGCATGCTTCTGGAAAGGTTTCTAAAGTTTCTAGCGCCGTTAGAATAAGGTCTAATTTACTATCGGCAGATTGTTGGCTGTAAAAATTTAGTACAATATAATCATGTATTTCTCTCAAGTCTTTCTTAGCTTGATCCGTAAGAGAAACATGGTAACGTTTATGATTACTCAAGTCCAAATTCCTTTCTTACATCTGCTAAAGACGTTAGTTTACCTTGCTCAATTTCTTGATGGCCCAACAAGATTTCCTTTTTCAAGTCTTCAAAAGCAACCTGATATTGAGTCTCTTGTGAATCACTAAATACGAACTCTTTGGGATCAACCGCACCTGTCGCAATTTTACGAAGTGCAGCATTAAAAATATCTGACAGGGTTAACTTTTCATCAGCTAAGATTTCTTTTGTTTGTTGGTAAAAAGTCGAATCTGCTCTAAAATTAACAGGTTGAGTACTTGCCATGATTAATACCTCTTTGTAAAGATGATTTGTAAATACATTGTATCATCTTTATATTTAAAATTCAACTAAAAGCTCAATATCCCTCTCTCATCATAGATACTACTATCATTATTTTGGTGTCGAATACATCTATCAATCCCCATTATAAGAGCAACAATTCCATCGATTTTTTCAATTGATTTCTCCTTATCTGGTTTGATATTGCCTGCAGGGTCTTGGCGCATGACTACGTTTTGCGACATCCATTTTAGAACTGGCTGTCCTCCATGTTGGATACGACCTTCCATCATTAGTTTGAATAATTCCTTTGACGGTGGACTCATATCCTTGTACCCCTGACCAAAAGGAATCATCGTCAGTCCCATATCTTCTAAATTCTGCACCATTTGTGTAGCATTCCATCTATCATAGGCGATTTCTTTTATATTGTATAGCTTTGATAATTCCTCAATGAACTTCTCTATAAAGCCATAATGAACAACATTACCCTCTGTCGTCTTTAGATAACCTTGCCGTTCCCATACATCATACAAAACATGATCCCTTCGACAACGAAGTTCAAGAGTATCTTTTGGTAACCAGAAATAGGGTAGAATGATGTAATTTTCTAGTTCATTCCTAGGTGGAAAAACTAAAACAAAGGCAGTGATATCGGATGTACTTGACAAGTCTAGTCCTGCATAACACTCACGACCTTTCAAACATTCAAAATTGATTGGTGCATCCCCTTTGTTGTATACATGTTCTGGAATCCAAGCAACTGTAGAATTTGTCCACATATTTAGCCGTAGTTGCTTGAATACATTTTCTTCAGCAGGATTATCAAGTGCTTGTTTATATGCTTCTCTGACACGGTCTAAGCCAATGGTATGACCTAATGACGGATTAGCTTTTAACCAGTTACTTTCGTCATTCCAGTCCTCTTCATCAGATAAACCATAAACGATAGGATAAAAAGATGTATCTTTCTTTCTACCGTTTAAAATATCAAGTGCTTTTGTGTGTAACTCGTAACAAATTGAATTCTTATCTGTTCCTGCAGTAGTAATGATGAAAAATAAGGGTTGTTCTCGTGCATCTCCTGAACCTTTAGTTAAGACATCATAAAGGTGGCGATTGGGTTGGGCATGTATTTCGTCAAACACGAGTCCTGAAACGTTGAGACCATGTTTTGTACCAGTTTCAGCGGACAAAACTTGATAGAAACCTGCATTAGAGTAGTTAACAATTCGTTTCGTAGCACCCATTATTTTTGAACGTTTCTCTAAAGGTCGACTCATTAGTACCATTTGTTTTGCTACATCGAATACAATAGAGGCTTGATTTCGGTCGCATGCAGCACCATAAACTTCTGCACTGGCTTCATTGTCTGCATAAAGTAGATAAAGAGCGATTGCTGCTGCTAGTTCACTCTTCCCATTCTTTTTTGGAATTTCAATATAAGCAGTTAGAAATTGTCTATTCCCATCTTCTTTAACAATCCCAAATATATCTCGTACTATCTGTTCCTGCCAAGGTAATAGTATAAACTTCTGACCTGCCCATTTTCCTTTGGTATGACAAAGGTTTTGAATAAAAGTCACTGCTCTATCAGCCTTACTTTTATCATAATGTGATGAAGCTAGCATAAAAGGAGTTGGTTCATAATGAAAAGTCATAGTAAACCTCCCAACAAATCTTCCATTTCGTCACCGTTACCAACCTCTGAATCCATAGTAGCTAAACGATTCCTAGCGGATGGGGTTAGACCAAATTGTTCACAAAACTTCAGCATAATTTTTAAATTAGTTTGACTAATTGAAACTTGTGGAACTTGCTGTAAATACCCATTTGGCGTCTTTAAGATAGAACCATGTTTTGATAAAAACTCCTCTGCTTCTTTCCACCGTGCGTAAGCTTGACAATAACCTGCAAATGCAGTCATATCCATTTCCGTCAGTAATCCCATTTGTTCCAATATTTTCCCCATCCGTTTCCATTCCCTCTTAGCATCTTCTTCAAGCCACTGGGGGCAACGTGGAGCCTTCTTTTGAGGTTTTACTTCATTCGTTGGGAGAGGCCGTTTACCAGGATTACCTTCTAGAACTTTTAAATTGGTAGGTTTCGGTTTACGTCCTCTAATTGCCACTAATTCACCTCCTAAAATAAAAAGAACTCACATCGAGTTCCAAATTATAATTTATTGTATGTATCCACTATTTCTTGATAGATAATTTTATCAAAATCATCCATTCGGTCAGTGATTTTACCATATTCATAATGAAAAACTATTTCTTTATTTCGTTTAATTTTTAGGATTGCTATCCAAGCTCCATCAATATGTTGATCATAAGTACTGTATTCCCTAAGAAACTCAATATGATAGTGCCGACAATTGAATTCTCTAGTTATCATTTCCCACATAACTATCCCAATTTCATTATTTTATCAATTCCGTAAAGTACATTTAAACTTTGTCCATTATCCCAATTCACTAAAATTGAACCAATATCATCAACACCAATTACCGTACCGAGAGTACCTATAGGTGGTGAGAATGGATCCTCCATTTCGAGTAATTTGACTCGAGTTCCATTGGGATACAATGATTTCAAAGTCTTCACTTTTAAATCATCCATAATACAACCTCTTCTCTTTTGTTTAGTACATATTAACTCTAAAGTTCATCTTTATCCAGTTATTTCTGATGATATTTTGAAGATAATATAGCACAACCAATAGCATAAACAACTGGTACTGTGACTCCGTTTCCTGCTTGTTTATAAAGTTGTGCATCTGAATTTACAGCTTTTGCCTTTTCAAATAAGTCATCATTAAAACCTTGAAGTCTAAAACACTCTTTTGGAGTAAGTCTTCTAATTTTGACAACACGACCATTCCAAACTACTGCGCCCATCTGGCAGCTACATGAAAGGTTGTGAGCTATTCCTCTCCCTACTCTTGCCCTTCTCGTTAATGAACTTGGATAAGAAAGATCAACCGAGTCACCAACCTCCGCCAATTGGTAACCTTGCTTTGTTCCGTTCCTAACCTTGATACCTTGTGTCAAAATTGGTTGAACCTCAAGCACTCCAGAGTTCATTACTGTACGCTTTGTTGTACCAGCAGTATAACGAGCAGTTATACATCTTGCTTCTTCAGTTAACTTTGGTCCAGTTAGCGATTGGTCAATCAGATATAGACCTGTCTTAGCTCCTAGTCCACCACCCTCTCCAACAAGTGTTGTTGCAATACCACTAGGGTCGTAGACACGGTAGCTTTGCATACCGCCTACAAGTTGCTTAAGATGGCTATTGCTTTCTCTGCTGAGAGGTAGTACTTGTCGTCGACCTTTTCTTCTATGATGTCCGAGAGTGTAGATGCGTTCTCTGTTTTGGGGTACTCCGTAATCTTTTGAGTTGAACACTTGCCACTCAAGGTCGTACCCTGCCTCGTCCAAGATAGAGAGATAGTCGAGATAATCTCGTCCCCCACCACTTGATAAAAGTCCTTTAACATTTTCAAGGAGAATCCATTCGGGTTTATCTTCTTCTTTTTGGCTTTTGATGAGTTCAACAAATGTAAAAAAGAGTCCACTTCGCTCACCGTATAGGCCGGCTCGTTTCCCTGCGATAGACACATTTTGACAAGGGCTTCCCGCACACCAGAGATCTGCTTTTGGTAATCGTGTTGGATCGATTGTTGTAATATCTTCATGAAACCATTCTCCTTTCGTATCATACATTGCTTCATAAGACTTGCGTGCAAACTTATCTTTTTCACAAAATCCTATACACTTCATTCCTGCCAATTCTAGCCCATGTCGAAAGCCACCAACTCCGGAAAAGAAATCTAGAAATGTTAGTGTCATACTTGTTCCTCCAACTCCTTTAACACTTGGTTATAAGTTAAAACCTCATGATTACGTTGTACGGTTACTTCAGTATCTCCTGTAACTTCTATATAGCGTTTAACAATGACATCCACAAACTTTTCATCCAGTTCGATTCCATAACAAACACGTCCAGTTTGGTCTGCAGCTATTAAAGTAGAACCAGAACCTAAAAATGGATCTAAAACTATTGTTCCACGCATAGAAGAGTTTTGAATAGGGTAAGCCATAAGTTGAATAGGCTTCATGGTTGGGTGGTCTTTGCTAGACTTAGGACGGTCATATTCCCAGATGGTAGTTTGCTTCCGATCACTAAACCACTGATGCTTTCCTTTTTTCTTCCACCCATATAAACAAGGTTCATGTTGCCATTGATATGGGCTACGACCTAATACAAGTGAGTTCTTCTTCCAGATGCAACACCCACTCAAATAGAAGCCAGCCTCTTTAAAAGCTTTGCGGAAGTTGAGTCCTTCCGTATCTGCATGAAAAACATAAATAGACGCATCATCTTCCATGTGATTTTCTACTTGAGTAAACATTGAAAGGAGAAACTGATAGAAGTCACCATCAGACATATTATCATTTAGGATTTTCCCAGCCGTCTCTTCAACGTCCACATTATAAGGTGGGTCCGTTACTACTAAATTAGCTTTCCTATCATCTAGCAACTGCTTATAGGTTTCAGCTTTTGTAGAATCACCACAAATGACTCTATGTTTTCCCAATTGCCAAATGTCCCCATGTCTTGATACCGTTGGTTTCTTCAATTCTTCTTCCACATCAAACTCATCTTCAGACAACTCCTTGTCATGGACATTGGAGAGGATGTCATCAATCTCTGGTGGCTCAAAACCAGTCAGGTCTAGACTAAAATCAGACTCCTGTAAATCCAAAAGTAAGTCCGCTAAGAGAGCTTCATCCCATTGACCTGTAATCTTATTGAGTGCAATGTTCAATGCTTTCTCATCTTCTTTGGGTAAATTAACGATGACGCACTTAGCAGTTTCATAGTCTAAGTCTTTAAGAACTGTCAAGCGTTGATGACCACCAATTACAGTTAAATCTTCATTGACAATAATAGGATCCACATATCCAAACTTAAGAAGCGACTGTTTAATCTTCTCATATTCTTTATCCCCTTTTTTGAGTTTCTTTCGAGGATTATAAGCTGCAGGCTTTAATTCTTTCAGAGAGAGTTCTTTTATTTCCATTGTTGGTTGGTTCGTCATTTTAGACTCCTTTGTAAAATCTTATCTGTATGTAGCAGGCATGGCTACAATACTTTCTATTAGGATTGGCATAAGATAAAAATGACCTACCACAACACTGGCAAGTCATTTCTTCATATGCAGTTAGTTCCTTATCATGCTCCTCTTGATGATTTTTCCACCAATTTATTCTGCACCTGTCTGAGCAAAATTTCTTCGGTCGTCCAGTTTTATTAGGAACCATAGGTTGAAAACATTGAGGACAGTTTGTACCATCTTGAACTCGTTTCTCAACCATCAAATACGGTAATGTTCCTTGTCCCTTTAACTCAGGATGTCTTTTACAATACTTCTTAACAGAGTCCTTAGATAGACCAATTGCTTTAGCAACTTCACCATATCCTAAACCATTTTTCCTAAGTAACCAAATTTGTTCTCGTTGAAAGTTATTCATACCTGTTCCTCACTTTTATACTAAAAAATAAGGTTATTTTCGTACCTAAATTTAAACAAATTTACGAAAATAACACTCACTTAATTCTATATTCTTACTGGATTCTTTACTATTTTGAATTGATTTTTATATCCCACCCTATCAATTTTGCGAAATTTTACGTTTAAGGGGGCGTCGGTCTTTTACTGACAATGATTTAGAGATTTTATCCCCCCTACCCCAAATTATAAAAGAGAGATATTTTTAGAACGTAACTACAATATCAAAACCGATAGGTATATTCCACATATCTATCAGTCGTCTTGGTCTTTCTATCATGACAAGATTTACAAAGGGCTTGCCAGTTAGATTGATTCCAAAAGAGTTCTTGGTCACCTCGGTGGGGACTGATATGGTCAACCACTGTCGCCTTGGTCAATCGACCTTCTCTTTGACAGTAAACACAAAGAGGATTGAGCTTTAAGTAACGAATCCGCGCTTTATTCCACCGTGAATTGTAACCTTTAGCTTTGGTTGTCTTGGCGTCAAGTGCGTGGTTAGTCTTGTGGTCATTGCAGTACTTGTTTCCATAGGTCACAAGGTTTGGACAACCATTCTGCTTGCAGGGAGTTCTTGGTCTACGTGGCATCTTACTGCTCCCAAGGAAGAGTTGGTTTCGTAAAATGTCCAAAACATGTAGATTGAGTGTAGTTAACGTTTAGAAGATCCAACTCCTTGATAATCCCTTTCGGTGTCAAATCGTAGCGTTCTCTAATCATTCCTACCAATTGTTTGCTCGTATAGTTACTTGTTCCAAATGTTTCTACATGAATAGAAACCGGTTCTGCTACCCCTATAGCGTATGCTAATTGAACTTCGCATCGTTTAGCATATCCTTCACGAACGATGTCTTTTGCAATCTTACGTGCCATATAAGCTCCTGAGCGATCCACTTTACTTGGATCCTTTCCTGAAAATGCACCACCACCATGATGGGCAAATCCACCATAAGTATCAGCGATAATTTTTCTTCCAGTAACTCCAGCATCTGCATAAGAACCACCAAGAACGAAACGACCAGTAGGATTCACTAAAACATTAAAATCAAGGTTTTGTTTATACTGTTTTGCAACTTTTATCATAGATTCTTTAACAATTACTCTTAGATTCTCAATTGTCATTTCATCCCTATGCTGAATTGATACTAAGAATGTTGTAATTCTTTTATTGTCATAATCATAAGAAACCTGTGCCTTAGCATCTTTCCCTAAGAGCGGATGCTGAAGTTCCATAAGATTCTCAAGAACACGAGTTGCTAAAACGTATGGAAGTGGTAAGCATTCGTCAGTTTCGTCAGTTGCATAGCCATACATCATCCCTTGGTCTCCAGCACCGCCGGTATCAACACCTTGAGAAATATCATCACTTTGTAATCCGATAAGATTCGTCACAATGATATTATCCATTCCTAGTGGTTTAACGACATTTCGAACAACTGTTTTTAAATCAAACAAGGCTGTTGTTTTCATTTCACCAGCAACCACTATATGATTATCTTTGATAAGAGTTTCTACTGCAACCCTGCTATTCTTATCTTGTTCTAAACATACTGTTAGAACTGCATCTGAAATCTGGTCACAAATTTTATCTGGATGGCCATTAGATACTTGTTCACTCGTAATAATCATTATTTCCTCCACGCAAAAAGCCTCCCCATTTGGGTAAGGCTCTGTTTTTTTTTATTTTGCTTTTCTACCTGCTTCATAGGCTTGTTCAAGCATTTCTTTCAATGCCCAAACGCTGATGTCATAAAAGTCAAGGCTATCGCTATTTCTCGTTTCTAGCGTTTCAGCGCCAATTCTATTTTTTGCGATTTTTGTTAAAATATCCTCTTTCTTCATGGTTTTATCCTCTTTCTTTTTTGTTGTAACCATATTACCTCTAAGAGCGGGATATATCCAGTCATTTGTGCATTATTTTAAAGATATTTTAAACTTTTAAAGTTTTCAAAATCACTTCAAGAATAGCTTCTTGTTCATCAGATTCTGGGTAGATATCCCATCCTCTGTCATAAGAAATGATAGTATTTTCAGCAACCTCAACCTCTAATTTGAATACACATCCTAAATCAATACCTACATCTGATGGTTGGTCACTGACTTTTGCTATGTAATCAACTATTTGTCCGTGATAATGAATCTGACCTCTGTTCCACATGATTATTCTCCTCTTATTTTTCTAGGTGTATATTACCGTAGAACCAGAATTTTATCCAGTGAACATAGTAGATTTACTACCTTTTTTGACATCTTAAGTATACCACAGTCATTTTTAAAAAGCAGTACCATCTTAGTAACAACTTAGTAACAGGGTAGTACCACCTTAGTAACACCCTAGTATCATTATCCATTTATACTCAAGGTTTTACCTGCAAAACGGTAATATTCTTTTACTTGTTTTAAGGCTTTTTGTCTATATCGACTAACTGTCATTCTAGAAACATTATGCTTAGGTAGTAACTCATCCCATGTCAATCCAACTAAGACTAAATCAACTACTACATCCCTCATAATTTCATCAACAGAAGAAACAGCAAGTTCAAAGAAATCTAGATCAGTTTTTAAATGACAGTACTTTTCAAACAATGACTCCTGATATTCTCTTTCCTCTGCTAAGAACTTATCATGAAAAGATAGAGCCATATTTTCTGTCCTAACATTTGTTTTACTCGTTTTAACACGTTCTTCATTTGTCTGTCTAGTAGCAAGTGAGTATAGAAAAGCATCTTCTGAAATGGGTTTATAGTTTTCAATCAAGTTCTTTGCAATTATTAAATCTCTTTTTGCATCTTGATAGTGTTGGAAATAGTAGTCTACTTTATCCATATCAACCTCCTACTTGTGCTTTTACTGCTTCAATCAAACGTGATTGTTGCGCGTCCTTAGCAGTTAAAGCTTTTAGAATATCATCATCAATTGTACCTTCCGTTACAATATGTTGGATAATGACTGTGTTTGCTTGTTGTCCTTGTCGCCAAAGTCGAGCATTGGTTTGTTGGTAAAGTTCAAGAGACCAAGTTAACCCAAACCACACTAAGTGATGACCTCCCTTTTGTAAATTTAGACCATGTCCTGCACTAGCTGGGTGTAGCAAACCAACAGTGATGTTCCCTTTATTCCATTCATGAATATCAGTTTCACTTTTAAGAACTGTACTTTTAACCCTAAGCTTGTTCAATCGTTCTTGAATACGAAGTAAATCATGCTTGAACCAATAAGCAACCAACACAGGTTCTCCATTTGCGGCTTCGATAATATCTTCAAGTGCATCTAGTTTTTGATCATGTAACTTGATAATTCTATGATCATCAGAATAAACTGCACCATTTGCCATTTGAACCAGTTTATTGGATAAACTAGCAGCATTTGCTGCTGTTACTTCAATTTCGTTAGAATCAGAAATAACAGATTCCTTTTTAAACTCTTTATATCTTTTTGCTTCTGCGTTTGTGAGATGGACTGATTTTTTCGTTGAGATTAATGTTGGCATTTGTAGATAATCCATTGCTTTCATAGAAATTGTGATGTCATCAATCTTGTCAAAGATTTGACACTCTGCATAGTCCATTGGAATATATTCATAGACGACGTTTCCATTTCTACGTCCCTCTCTAAAATAACGACTTCGGTATTCTCCGATAAAACGTCCCAAACGAACACCGCCATCAATGACCTTGAACTCCGCAAACAAATCCATCAATCCGTTGGAACTCGGTGTGCCTGTTAAACCTACCACTCGTTTCATGTAGGGGCGCATGGCCATAAAAGCTTTAAAACGTTTTGATTGCCATGATTTGAATGAACTTAATTCATCAATGACAATCATATCCCACTTGAAATGCGGATGACACTCTTCAACTAACCAAGGGATGTTTTCACGATTTACGATATAGATATCCGCATCTTTATGGAGTGCTGCTTGTCGTTGTTTGGGGCTGCCTACAATTTTTGAATATCTCAAATGAGACAGTTCTTGCCACTGCTCTATTTCGTCACTCCATACTGTATTTGCGACTCTAAGCGGAGCAATTACCAAGACCTTTGAGACCTCATAGCGGTCAAACATTAGTTCGTTAATGGCTGACAAGGTGGTAGCTGTTTTTCCCATCCCCATGTCTAAAATGACTGCTGCATAAGGAGTTTTTATGATGAAGTCTTTGGTGACTTCTTGATAGTCATGCAGTTTCAATTTCATCCAATATCCCCTCAATATCTTTCTTATTATCTAAAACATAGACTCGAAATCCTAAGTGTTCAAATAACTTATGCCGTGACACCTGCAAAGCTNTAGGATGTTGATTAGGTGCTTTTACTTCCACCAAACCAAACTTACTATTAGGTAAGAATACCAATCGGTCAGGTACTCCTGAAAAGGAAGGTGATACCCACTTTGGACAGATACCACCACGCTTTTTAACCTCACTTACTAACTTTTGTTCAATCACTTTTTCTCTCATACTTGTCCTCTCATCAGATTTAAATCGTGGAGGTCTAATGAGGTCATTTCCTAAACTTTCCTTATATACTTTTTCTTAGTTAAATTTCCTATAGAGATAGTTTTAGAAAAGACCATCATTGACTTACACTAATCAAAGAAATGGAAGTCGTGGAACTTAATCCATAAACTTTTTGACCATACTTCACAAATTATTTTTCACTGAATACTTCAACGACTTACACTCAAAAAATACTTGATTTAAAATCTAGTGGTGATACAGCTTCACTGTGTAAGTCATTAGTTTAGAAAGTCATCGTCGTCAGCTTTTAACGATAACCCCATAATAAAATTCCCTTT
Organism: Streptococcus mitis; assembly: GCF_003942795.1. Taxonomy (GTDB): domain Bacteria; phylum Bacillota; class Bacilli; order Lactobacillales; family Streptococcaceae; genus Streptococcus; species Streptococcus mitis_BJ. The sequence goes on along the minus strand of NZ_RJNY01000016.1, from coordinate 9,988 downwards.
ATTAGTCCGTTTTCGTTCATAACCAGCTTGATTAAGTGCAGCATAGAAATCAGTTGTACTTCGTGTGTATTCTAAATTTTGAAGGCAATATGTACGATACTTACTGTACAATTCTCCTGATTTCTCACTTAATGTTTCTCCCACGATACAACTTTCATTGATGAAATGCCCCAACCAGTCATTAGCTTCACGGTAGGATTTGACAGAATTTGTTACTGCTTTTGGAACTGATGTTTTAAAATTTGCTTTGATGGCTTTTTCCGCTCCTTCAATAATCCACGATAAAATTGCTGGTGCCGCATTGTCATACAAATAGTCCGCAAAGTTTTTGATGTCAGAGCGGCCAGTGATTTTAGCATTAAAAGGAATAACAACCAAACGTCGCCACGTTCCATCATCGTTCGCTCCTACTTTAGGCAGATGGTTAGTGTAAAGAACTAGCGTGTGTGACGGCACGAAGTGAAAAGGATCCTTGTACTTTTTCTCAGCTTGGATTTCATCAGTTGAAGTAATCTGCTTAACAACAGCTGTATTGAGTCTCATGCCTTCTGCCATCTCAGAAGCAATGACCAGTCGTTTCCCTTTTAGCTCAGCAAGCTCAGGACTCACGTTACGCTTGTTTGACATGGTTAAAGCATCCGCAGATAGTTTTCCTGAATAGCTCCCTAGCACACGAGCGATGGTATTCCAAAAAGTAGACTTGCCATTTGCTCCACCACCGTATGCGATAATCATGTGTTCTTGGTAGACCTTTCCAATAGCTACCATACCAATTATTTCTTGAACATAATCAATTAATTCTTGGTCATTACAGAAAAAGGTAGCCAATGTTTCCTGCCATAATCCCAGTCCCTGATCACTAGGAGAGATTGCGGTTATTTTAGTTATATAGTCTTCAGGATTATGTTCTTGTGACCCATTTATTCCTTTTCGTAAATCATAGGTAGCCTCTGGGGTATTGAGTAATAAGTCATCACTATCTAATTCTGACAATTCTACTGAAAGCATTGGTTTTGCTGTATTATAGACAGCCATCAAATTCTTATAGTCACGATGTTTCATAACAAATTTATGAAACTCTTTGGCTGCAAGATAGGCTTTTAAATATTTTAATTGGAGTGGAGTTTCAACTGCATTTTCTAGACGCTTTCCTCCTGCCTTAATGGTCAATTCCTCAATACCTGAAGACTGAAGTTGCTTCTCTGCAGATTCCAAGAGTACATTCGCTTCAGCAAGTTGTTCATCGGTAAAGTGTACAACTGCACCTAATGCCAACTGCTTATTCTCACGCCAGTGAGTTCCATCATAGTAAAGATAGTCCGTTGCATTGGTGTAAGCTAACTTCTTGGCATACTCTCTAGCAAGAACTCCCGCTTCCCCAACATCCGAGTAATCATCCGGTTTTAATGTTTCTCTATTGAAAGCATCTGGAGCCACATAACCTTGCGAGGTTTTAATAGTTCTGTTGTAGAATCGGATTGCACTTCCCCAGATGGTATCCAACTCTGCTTTATCAAGTGGCGGTACACATTTCTGTGCCTGCTCATCAAAGCCATCTCTTGCTTCTTGGGTCACGCCTAAACGTTTGAGAATCTTAGCCGCAAAAACCGACATTGTTGAATTACGACTCCCTTGCTGGATTGGACCACTTGGTGGAGTATAGAATTCTGCATCAAAATCTTCCTCGTCATCAATAGAAACAGCTTGAAACAAATCTTCATCAATAGTTAGCCATGAATCATGCCAAACAACTTCTGCTTGTGGATTTCCAAAGAAGAAACGTGCCGCATCTTTGGCATTATCATCAAAGAACTTGTACTGATTACAAAGTTCTTCCTTCATGGCCACATAGATATCCTTATCTGCCACCTCGTTGATTTGGAAGTAGATATGAAATTTAGGTCTTGGAACTTTTCCTGCCTTTACCTGCATATGACTTCGACTAGTTACCAAGGCAAAGTTGCAATCCGCAAAGATTTCTTTTAATCGCTCAACTGTCATCCATTCATCTGGATTTTCAGAATGGTCATTATCAATATCCATGACCAAAACGTCCGACTTGATAAAATTGGCATTTGAGCGTGCATTGTTTAAGAATATCCCTGCCACATGGTCAAATTGCACAACAGTTTGTAATGATATTTCATCAATAATGGTTACTTGATTGGGATAGACCGTGGTTGTCTGAACCCCAGTCTGTCCAGAATGAGATAAGGTAAATTGCATTATGCGCCCTCCAAATGTAATTAATGATATGGGGAGATTTTCCCTCCTACCTTAATAGGTAGAACTACGACTCATTTTTCCGCCTCTTAATAAAAATTTTTTCAAAAAAAATAATCTTCCTTTATATAGCTAGAGGAAGATTATTTTATTGCATAACAAATTAAAAAAATTTTTATAAAAAAGCGGAAAATTTCAACCCAGTATTACCTATATAGGTGTAAGAGATGAAAAACATCGATTCAAAAAAATTTTTAATAAAAACCGGAATTACTGTTCACATTTCTACCTAATAAGATAGGAGGTCACAAAATGACTAAAGAAATAACTGTGAATCACAATGATGAACTGGTCGATACTCTAACTGCCATCAGCGTCATCTCAAAGCAACTCGCTCGTAAGATAAAGGAGGAAGAAAACAATGAGCAAAATGAAAGAACTGAATAGACTAATTCATGATATGGAAGAAACCGCAAAGTACTACCTTCGCTTGGTGGATGAGTTCAAAAAACTCCTATCTAATGATAATGAAACAGTTCCTGAACCAATATCACCAAAATCTGAATCAAAAAGGGAAATTCAACTGGAGGATGTCCGTGCAGTCCTTGCTATAAAGGCAAAAGATGGCTTTAAGAATGAGGTTCGTGCTCTTCTAAATGCTTACGGTGCTTCTTCTCTATCAGCTCTTGACCCTAAATACTTTGCGACAGTCCTTGAAGAAGCTGGAGGGATTGGTAATGACTAACCACGCCATTCTATCTGCTTCTGCATCACATCGTTGGTTGAACTGCCCACCTTCCGTTCGGTTAACTGAAGATATGCCAGATGTGAACTCTGAGTTTGCCCTTGAAGGTACGGATGCTCACGAGTTATGTGCTTATCTAGTCGAGAAAGCTTTAGGTAGGAATGCGCGTGATCCAACTGAGGATTTAGCATTTTACAATCATGAAATGCAGGATTGCGCAGAAGAATACTGCAATTATGTCATGGAACAAATCGAGAAAGCCAGAGGCTACTCACGTGACCCTACAGTTCTTGTCGAACAACGACTGGACTTTTCTAAGTGGGTACCTGAAGGATTTGGAACTGGAGATTGCCTTATTGTGGCAGACGGACTTCTTCAGGTTATTGATTATAAGCACGGACTTGGTGTTCTAGTTGATGCAGACTATAACGCGCAAATGATGTGTTATGCACTTGGTGCTCTTGAGATGTTTGACGGTCTTTATGATTTTGATAAAGTTACCATGACTATCTTTCAACCACGAAAACATAACATATCTACCTTTGAGATAGAAAAGACTGAGTTGCTTAAATGGGCTGAAAATGTACTCGCTCCAAAAGCTGAACTTGCATTCAAAGGTGAGGGGGATATGCAGTCTGGTAAACACTGCCAATTCTGTAAACTAAAGAATATCTGTCGCAAACGTTCGGAGGATAATTTGGCTCTTGCCAAGATGGAGTTTGCAAATCCAGCTACTCTTGATAACGAGGACATTGCAGAGATTTTGCCTAAACTAGACTTGTTGATTTCATGGGCAAACGACATCAAAGCTTATGCATTAAATCAAGCCACAGATGGATATCCTATCCCAGGATACAAACTGGTTGAAGGTCGCTCAGTTCGTAAATTCTCAGATGAGTCAGCCGTTAGCCAAGCTGTGATTGAAGCAGGCTATGATCCTTATGAGAAGAAGCTGCTCACTATCACTGCCATGACAAAGTTACTTGGCAAGAAAACTTTTAACGACCTACTTGGTGGTCTCGTAATAAAACCAAGTGGTAAACCAACACTCGTTCCAATTGACGATAGCCGTCAAGAGATGAATCTAGCAAAAAATGAATTTAAAGAGGAATAACTATATGACAACTAAAGTAATTACAGGACCAAACACTCGCTTCAGCTACTTAAATGCCAACGAACCAAAATCTATCAATGGTAGCACTCCCAAGTATAGTGCCTCACTCATTATTCCAAAAGAGGATACTGTCACCATTAACAAGATTAAAGCAGCCATTGAGCAAGCTTACAAAGAAGGTGAGTCAAAACTCAAAGGCAATGGCAAATCTGTACCTGCATTATCTACTCTGAAAACTCCACTTCGTGACGGTGACCTTGAACGCCCTGATGATGAAGCATACAAAAATGCTTACTTCGTAAATGCTAACTCTCCGCATAAACCTGGTGTGGTTGATGGCAATCGTCAAGAAATCATTGATACTTCAGAATTGTACTCAGGTATCTACGGTCGTGCTTCTATTACCTTCTATGCTTTCAATTCTAATGGCAACAAAGGTATTGCTTGCGGTTTGAATAACTTACAAAAATTACGTGATGGTGAGCCGCTCGGAGGACGCACTCGTGCTGAGGATGATTTTGCGACTGAAGATGATGATGACTTTTTGAACTAGAAATGGAGAATTAGATTGATGATGTATACTATTTTAACTTGTACAATTATGGGACTTTGGGTGCTTATCGGACTATACTTCGGGTATATGACTATTAGAGATGATATTCGAAATGAATTGGAACGAAAGGCGAAGCAAAATAAAGAAAAACTTAGCCAAACACCACTCAGTCGAAAAAATAAATAGAACTTTAGGTGGCAGTACTTCTGTCACCTTTTTCAGAAAGGACGTACTATGCCAATTAAAGAACTCAGCATTGACATCGAAACCTATTGTGAGATTGACCTACGAAAATCTGGTGTCTATCGCTATGCGGAAGATGACAGTTTTGAAATCCTTTTGTTTGCTGTATCTGTCAATAATAGACCAGTGACTGTTTACGACTTAACTAAGGAGAAGTTACCACAAGATATTCTTGAAGCTTTAGTAAACGATAATGTTATCAAATGGGCTTTCAACGCTTCATTTGAACGAATTTGTCTATCCAACTGGCTCAAGAAACTTCATCCCGAATTGTTATCAGATGGATTTCTCTCACCAATTTCATGGAGGTGTAGCATGATTTGGTCAGCCTATTTAGGACTTCCACTCTCCCTTGAGGGAGTTGGAACAGTTCTCAAACTCAAAGACCAAAAGATGAGAGAGGGGACTGACCTCATTCGCTACTTCTGCGTACCTTGTAAGCAGACGAAAATTAACGGTGGACGGACACGTAACCTCCCTCATCACGCGCCTGACAAGTGGTCTACTTTTATCGATTACAACAGACGTGATGTTGAGGTCGAATTGGCCATCAAGGAACGGCTAAAAAACTTCCCAGTACCTGCCTTTATGTGGGATGAGTACCACCAAGATCAGATTATCAATGACCGTGGAATTGGTATTGACATTGACTTTGTTCAGTCGGCTATCAAAATTGATTCAGAGAGCAAAGCTAAAATCCAAGAAGAACTAAAAACCTTAACAGGCCTTGAAAATCCCAACTCTGTTCTGCAGATGATTGGCTGGTTACGAGAACACGAAGTAGCAACAGATTCTCTAGACAAAAAAGCTGTGAAAGAACTTCTCAAAACAGTTGATGAAACAACTGCTCAAGTTCTCAAACTTCGTCAGCAAGCTACCAAATCAAGTGTTTCCAAATACCAAGCGATGATGAACTGTGTTTGTAAGGACGGTCGAGCAAGAGGAATGTTTCAATTTTACGGAGCTAACCGTACAGGTCGATGGGCTGGCCGTTTGGTACAACTTCAGAATCTACCTCAGAACCACCTTTCTGACCTAGAGGAAGCTAGAAAACTTTTTAGAACTGGTGACTTAGAAGCTACTGAGCTACTCTATGACACTCAAGATACCTTATCGCAACTAATACGTACTGCTTTCGTTCCAAGTGAAGGAAAGAAATTCATTGTTTGCGACTTTTCAGCTATCGAAGCTCGTGTACTGTCCCACTTAGCTGGTGAGAGATGGCGTAGTAAGGTATTTGAACAAGGGAAAGACATCTACTGTATGTCTGCCTCACAAATGTTTGGTGTGCCTGTTGAGAAGCATGGACAAAATTCTGATCTAAGGCAAAAGGGAAAAATTGCGGAGCTTGCTTGTGGCTATGGTGGTTCAGTCGGTGCACTCAAAGCCATGGGAGCACTTGATATGGGACTAACTGAGAAAGAACTCCAACCACTAGTAAACTCTTGGCGTCAGGCAAATCCCAATATCGTTCTCTTCTGGTGGGATGTCGATAATGCCGTAAAGACTGCTGTAAAGGACCTAATTCCAACATCTGTTCATAACATTCAATTTGAAGTTAAAAGTGGCATTTTGTTCATCAGCCTTCCTTCTGGTCGTAAACTATCTTATATCAAGCCAAGAATTACCGAGAACCAGTTCGGTGGAGAGTCTGTCACATACGAAGGAACTGGAACTGCCAAACGTTGGGAGAGGTTAGAAAGTTATGGTCCAAAATTTGTGGAAAACATAGTCCAAGCTATCAGTCGTGACATACTTGCCTATTCCTTAAAACTGCTGAAAGAGTTCAAGATTGTAGGACATGTACATGATGAAGTAATAATCGAATGTCCAATGGAACAAAAACTTGATGAAATTGCAGCGTTGATGGGTAATGCGCCAGACTGGTTGTCTGATATTAACCTTCGTGCCGACGGATACGAATGCTTATTCTATCAGAAAGATTAGCAAAAAATCACCACCTCAAGTCGAGATGGTGATTTCCAATTATTGATTTAGTTCATTATAGACCTCCTTTGCCATTGCTTGTGCTTTCTTAATAGCAGCATATCCTTGGGTCTTTTTCAGACCAAGTTTTTCAATGATCTCTTGTTTACTAATCGTGATATCTTGGTAGATTAGCTTTAGGATTTTACCGTACTTTTCATTACGTTGGTATACAACATCAATCAATTCTTCTAGTGTTTCAATAAGCATCAGTTTCTCCTCGTGAGAAGGGATTCCAGTTGGATCGTAGCCAAATTTCTCATCATTATCCATTTTATCGAACATCTCATCTAAAGATAAATCATCATGCTTTCCTTTAGAATGACGGCTCAAGTATTCATTGGTATCCATGTTAAAGACACGAAGGGCATTCGCAAACTCATCTCGTTCAATAGGTACAAATCCAACAAGAATTCGCTTGCCATAAATGTTAAAAGTTTTAAGATTATCTCGATTTACATCCTTGTTAACTAGCATCGCTCTATCTCTAATTACGAATGGAGCTAGTACTTGTGAATCAGTAGGTTTTACACCATTATAAGACTTTTCACTTTGATAGCGATCTGGAGTGTATTTTGAGTTTCGATTTTGTTCATTAATTGACATGTCTTGTCACCTATTCCTTCGTTCACAAAGGAATTGGACATGCCAAAAGAACTATTAAATTTTATTTCTGACCACATCAGCAGTTCCTTTGCTAAATCATGGTCAGCTGGCTTTATAGCTGAACTGCTATTTCTTAAAGACACAGTTAAAGCCGATAACGTAGGAAAAATTCCTCGTTACAAAGTATCTTTAAGAAGACATTAGAATGTAGGATTAATCTTTACAGTATTAGTATAGAACATTAAAACTATTAAAAATAGGTAGTCTAGACTTCCGTAGCTAAACCCTATTGGTTATAATGTTTTTAATAAGATAAAGCCTTGAAATAATCAATTAATGAGCAAAAAGCGGAAATTGAATCTCCGCTTTTTTGATAAAAAAATAAGACCATCATAAATTTGATGGTCTATAGTGTCTTCATTTGTGCTGCTTGTAATATTGTATTAATTTCAGCTAATGGTTTGTAATAACTTGTCGTTAGTAACATTTTATAAACTTGATGCTGGTGAATTTTAGTTAATTTATGTCCCGCCTTTTCAAGCATATCCTCACTAATAGGTAGCATAAGTTTTAAAGCAAAACAAAATGCCAATGCTAACTCAAGCCTAGGTAGATTATCTTCTTTGGTTTCATAATCTCTTAGAGTTCTGTCCGTAATACCAACAATTTTAGCCAATAATGGTTGAGAGCATTTTTTTCGCTCTCTATGTCTTCGTAATGTCCCTGAAAATTCAAAAGGTAATTCCTTTAATAAATCAGAAATATTTTTTGAAAGTTTCACCATTTCTAAAGGTGGTAACTGATCCATTAAGCTCGGATTCTGTAAAATCTCCACAAAGTCAGCTTTTATTTCGCTCTCTCTTGTGACCCCACGATTTAATACATAATCATAATAGTCTTCATCAGAGATGGCAGTAAATTTCTTAGATTTTACCTTGAAAAGGAGACAACATTCATCCATATGTTCATAAGCATAATCAGTCATAACTGGGCCATCTTTTGTCATGGAAATATATTTTTTATCTTTTAAACAAAGATGGTTATCAATGTAAAGAAACTTATTTCCATCGATGATTTTTCTGAATGATTCATTGAAACAATACTCAAAACATAAATCATTCGATGTGATTGTATAGCTACTTCCATTATCAAAAGCTTCAAGCTCAAAAGCGAAATTGTGCATATACCTATCATCTAAGTAATTGTAAACTCCATTTGCTTCTTTGAATCCCAAGTCAATCATTCTAATTTTTGCTGCCTGCTTGGATACATTAAAGAATTCAGCAAGTTCATCAACCACTTCACGTACAAGTTCAGAGCGACTGATATCAGGATTCACTAAGGTTAAAGTTCGAAATAACTCTCTAATCTTAATTTTCGTTTGAACTTTTGGCATAAGGATTCGAGGAGCAATCCCATTAGCATGCCACTCCATCCAATCAAGTGGAGACCACATGCTAGAATCTGCTTGATTTTCCTCTGTCCAACTACTAGATACCGAGTGTCTGTTATCAAGTATCATTCTTACTTCGTGAAATACTTTATGTAATTCCCAGTGCACACACTCATGAATTACTGTATTATTGAAAGAACCAACATTTCTCTTATAGACAACATCTTTATCTACCAAGATACTTCCTTTGTTAAAAGGCTTAGAGACAGGTTGGTCATTTTCAATCACCTCTACTTTAGTATCTTTAAAAACCATTTTTCCAAAAACTGAGTCGTCTAATGTTAACTTCTCTCGATGTATTGAAAGTCCCATCTCCGCTACGATTAACTCAACTGGTATAGGAGTTGGTTGCCTAAGTGCTACAGGATAATATTTCTTTAGAAATGATTCTGCAATGTTATCAAATTCTTTCTTAGGGATGTACGGAACCCAATCCCTACTAAGCATCAAATTTCTATTTTTTTTATATTGGTCAGATTTAAACTCTGCGTTGTAAATATTAAAGACCTTTATACCTGAATCAAGCTCCATATCTACATAGACTGAAACGTACTTCGATTTCGTATCAAGTTCCATTTCCCCTTTGATGTACTGACGAACAATAACATCCGCAATCACAATAATTTCAAGTTTCAGTTTAGAATTATCAACTACTTCATAGTAAATCTTATAAAGTTCGAAATCATCAAACTCAATATATCCATTTGGTTCAGGTACCATGTATGTAGATAAATCAGTATTATCCTTATTATTGAAAATGAAACCTCTAACAGTTTTTATGATTAAATCCTGGTAAGTATCAAAAATATATTTATCGAACACTAGTTACCTCCGAGAACACTTACAATTATTTTCTAGAAAATTATACCACATTTTGCAAGCGCTTATAAACTATGATATAATTAATTGGAATTAACTCATTGGGAGGTATAAATGCTAAAGAATTTAAAAAAATTTCTACTCAAAGAAATCCCCAAAAAGATAAGCGAGCATGATTTGAACAGTTACGAAAATTTTGGAAAAATGATTGAGGATCACATTTCTGACATTATCGAAGAATATCTT
>NZ_RJNY01000015.1:0-47856 GCF_003942795.1 Streptococcus mitis | reverse complement strand
CTCTCAATATGAAAGTCCTTTCCAAATCCCTGTAGGGGGCATCTAAATACAACAGGAAAAAGCCTTGGAATCAAGGCTTTTTTGTGTAGTCTTAGCACTAAAAAACGATAGAAAAAACACCCCTTCTGAACTGCACCCCAAAAGTTAGACAGAAAAAACCTAACTTTTGTGGCGCAGTTCATTCGCGTCACATGAAGTTATTTAAGCATATCCTTTTCTCTCATTACCATTTTCTGTTATAATAAATTGTACTTCTAAAATAGAAAGGACTTAAGATGACAACTCTTATTAAACATAAACGTGTAGAATTTTCAGAACTTTTTTATGACTTAGTTTTTGTTTTTGCAATTTCAAAAGTAACTACTTTAATTGACCATCTTCATAACGGTATTTTGACTTGGAATTCTTTCCTTGATTTTCTCATTGCTACTTTGTTTCTCATCGATTCCTGGATGATTCAAACCGATTATACCAATCGCTATGGAAAGAACTCTTTATTTAACATAGTAATCATGTTTATCAAAATGGGAATTTTACTCTTTATAGCCAATATGATTGGACCTGATTGGCAACAATATTTTCATTATCTCTGTTGGGCTATTGGTACATTAACCCTTACCTTATTTTTTCAATATTTGGTTGAATTTTTTAGAAAATCAACCGATGATGCTAATCGGGAAAGTATCAAAGGTTTTCTATGGATAACAGGTCTAGGAAGTTTAGGATTCTATCTAGCAGCTCTTCTTCCTATTTACCTTAGAGTCTATATCTTATTTGCTAGTATTCTGCTAACATTTATTATGCCAAGTATCTTGCTTAATAAAGATAAGCATTACCAGGTAAATCTCCCCCATTTAATCGAGCGCATCTCCCTTCTTGTCATTATTATGTTTGGAGAGATGATTACGGAGCTAGCTAACTTCTTTACAATCGAGAATTTCTCGATTTATTCGGTTCTTTATTTCATTATTATGATTTCTCTGTTCTTGTTTTATTTTGGTCAATTCGACCATGCTATTGATGAAAAATCTAATCAAAAGGGACTATTTCTAATTTACAGTCACTATCCTATTTTCATTGGACTTATTATGATAACCGTTTCGATGAGTTTTCTTCTGAATCCTGAAGCTAATCGTCTCTTTGCAACCAGCTTCTCTTATATCGGATTTGGCCTCTTTCAAGCTGCTGTCCTAGTAAATGGGCCCCATAACAAACACTATCTTCGCTATTCGAAAAATTACTACTGTGTCCAAGCGACACTCTATCTGGCTGCCTTGATTCTCTCTTTAATCTTTGCTTCTAATCCTATAATAGTAGTGAGTATAACAACCATTTTAGCTCTAGCTATAGCCATTCATTTTATTTATTTTTATGTGACACAGAATAAAAAATATTCCAAATCTAACTGGGGGTTCTTTTAATGAGTTTATAACATAAAAAAGCTTTGGGAACCAAGGCTTTTTTTCATTAATTTGTTTTTCCATTTTATCCTCCGATTTGAACTCGCACTGACATTTATTTATAACAAAACTATATATCTAGAATAGCATAATCATTAGGTATTATAGGTTTTCAAACAAAATACGAGTCATTCGTTTTTGCCCCACTTTTGCCCCATTTTTAAATCCTGACATTGAAAACACCTAAAAGTATTTCCCTAAAATCAGCTATATTTCAACATTTTTGTTTATTTTCAATATGAAAAGTTCTTACAAATCCATGCAGGGGGCATCTAAATACAACAGGAAAAGCCTTGAATTCAAGGCTTTTTTGTATCCTCCCTACTTCTATTCCATCAATAGATACTCAAGATATATTTGGTGTGTAAAAAATTCTTTTGCCCCTCAGTGATACAATCATTTTACTCAATTACAAGCAGATTGAAAGCAAAAGACTTAGCTCTATTTCATACAGAACTAAGTCTTTTATTTAAACAATCTAATGCTTCCTCTTCATCTCAATCAACTCCAGACATTTATCTAGATCTACATCTCGTTCAAAATGTGCAGGAGTCCAAGGGACTTCTATATCAGGAAGAACACCTTTGTCCGTCATCCCTTTGCCTTTATCTATAGCCAACCAGCGAGAAGTTGGGAACATCAAAGAGTAATCATCATAATCCACCTTGCAACAATTTGAGTAGTCTAAAATACCAAGCGTTGGACGGCCGATAACTGTTACTTTCTTAAAATTCTTCATCATCTTGACAAAATTATCTCCTGATGATGCACAATAAATATCTGACAAAACAAAAATCTGCTCTGGATAGTGACCACCCTTAACACCTGGAAAAAGCGCGTCCTGATCATCCTGATACCGAACATAGCCTTTCCCTCGATTTTGGAGTAAATTATTACGAAAATCTTCAAGCAGTTTCACCGTATCAGGACTGATATTTTCTTGTTGCAGCCATGTTTCAAAGTCTTTTAAGCGTCGATCGACATTTCCTTCTGTATAGAGAATTTCCATTCCATTATCCTGTAAATCAAGAGTGTCATAGCCTTTCCCTTCCTCCAAGCCAAGATGTAAGAGCGGAAAATACAAAGAATCCGTGCCCCCATTGTTGTAACGGACATCTATAATAAGAGTTTCTGTCTCAGAAATCTTCTGCAAACACTCTTGGTATAAACGGTTAATCGCTTCTTCATCCATAAAATTATCTAAACGTAGATAGAGGATATCTGACTCCAACTCTTTCCAAAAGATCTGAGCTTTTTGAGCTTGCTGGCTAGCACGAACTGCAATAGACATCTCCTGCCCATCTCGCAAGACGGTCACTTGCTCTGCCATCAGTAGCAAATCTGCCCATTCTCGGTATCGTCTTTCTGGAGTCAGACTAATAAAGTAATTTTGGTGTTGCAAAGCTACTTGCTCCAAACTCATCCCGTCCAGACCGAGGATTCGATCCCCCACTCGGAGGCCTGTATCTTGGTTTGCTTCCTCGACAAACATTTCCTGCTCACTTATCCTCAAAAGAAAACCTTTCGGACCTGATTTTTTATCATGAAAAGAAACATGCCCAATAATCCCAAAACTAGCAAGATAAGTCCTGACTTGATAGAGAAATTCTTGCTCAGTCATATCATCTGTAATCTTTTCTAGAAAAGGCTGAGAGTTGCACCCTTTGCGATCTTTTACTGTAGATGAATCATGTGTCATAATCCAAACAATGTCTTTAAAAATATCTGTTTTTTTCATACGAGCCATCCCTTCTACCGTTAAAATAGTATAGCCTTCTTCACAGCGAAAAAGGAGTTTTTACTACAAAGTCAATCTGCTATCCGCCCTTTTTCATGATGTATTTTCGTATAGGTGTTTCAACCATTTGAACGATTTCAAATCCTTCTTTTTGATACAGATGCTTTGCTGCTTGATTTGACTCAAAGACTGTTAGAGAAATACTGGCAATTTCTTCATTTTCAAACATTAATTGAATAAAGTCCTTAAAAGCCTGGCTACCTAAGCCTTGCCCCTGTTTCTGAGGGTTGATAAAAAATCTCCCGATATGAAGATTCCTGTCTTCTAGCCTGATTTTCTGGATAAGCCCCACAAATTCTTGTTCATCAAATATTGAAAAGATTCCTTCCAAATCTTGCAAGACTTGAATTGTTAAGGGAAAAGGAATCATTGATCCCATCCATTGTTCTTGAAAGGATTTGCCAAGGGAATTAGACCATTGGCATACGAGCTGGGCATTTTCTGTGCTCACATTTTCTTCAAAACGAATTGTCATCTTGACCTCACTATCTTGTTTATGTTTCTCCATTATACTACTTCTCCTATTTTTTACGAATAAATAAGTATGATTGATATTTATTTTTTTCTTGTCGGGAGCATTCTCGCTTCTTTCTTGGGTTTGGTCATTGACCGTTTCCCTGAGCAATCCATTATTCGACCGGCTAGCTACTGCAATTCCTGTCAGACTCGCTTGCGACCCTTAGATTTGATTCCGATTATCTCTCAAGTAATTGGTCGCTTTCGCTGTCGCTACTGCAAGATTCGCTATCCTATTTGGTATGCCCTCTTTGAACTAGGCTTAGGACTCCTCTTTCTAGCTTGGTCTTGGGGCTGGCTTTCCTTAGGTAAAGTCATCCTCATCACTGCTGGTTTGACCTTGGGCATCTACGACTTTCGTCATCAGGAATATCCCTTGCTGGTCTGGCTGATTTTCCACCTAATCCTCATGGCTTTCTGCGGTTGGAATCTGGTTATGTTCTTCTTTCTTGCCCTTGGAATCATGGCTCATTTCGTAGATATCCGCATGGGGGCAGGGGATTTTCTCTTTCTTGCTTCTTGCGCTCTCGTCTTTAGCGCGACCGAATTACTGATCTTGATTCAGTTCGCTTCTGCGACGGGGATTCTAGCCTTTCTCCTACAAAAGAAAAAGGAAAGACTTCCTTTCGTGCCTTTCCTCTTACTTGCTGCTTGTTTGATTATTTTTGGTAAGCTACTGCTTGTTTGATAAAGTCCTCAATTGGCTCTCCTTGGTGGAGAGCTTTTACGATTTTCGAACCGACGATCACTCCATCTGACACCGCATTAAAGCGTTCTACATCGGCCTGACTAGACACACCAAATCCTGTCAAGACTGGGATGTCGGCTACTTGATGCAATTGCGCCAAGTGCTTGTCCAAGTCTGCACGGTAATTACCTGACTTCCCTGTCACCCCATTGATAGCAACTGCATAGACGAAGCCTTCTGCTCCCTTGATCAACTCTTTTTGGCGCTCAATTCCTGTCGTCAAACTAACTAGGGGAATCAAGGCGATATCTGTGTCTACCAAAAAGGGCTCTACAAAGTTGGCATGCTCATGAGGCAGGTCTGGGATAATCAAGCCCTTAACAGCTGTATCTGCCAAATCTTTGACAAATTTCTCCACACCGTACTGAAAGAGGGGGTTGAAGTAGGTCATGATGACCAGTGGCACCTCAGTCTGAATGGTTTTCAAGGTTTCAACCAAAGCTTGGGTAGAAGTTCCGTGAGCTAGACTGCGCAAGCCTGCTTCTTCGATCACAGGTCCATCTGCAACAGGGTCTGAAAAGGGAATACCCACTTCAATAGCTGAGACACCCAAATCTTCTAAAAAGTGGATTGTTTCACCGAGACCATCCAAACCTTTCTCATGGTCCCCAGCCATGATATAAGGAACGAAAATTCCTTTTCCTGCTGCTTTGATAGCCTTCAATTTTTCTGTTAGTGTCTTAGGCATGGGCTTCTCCCTTCTTTGCTGCATCTGCTTCTAAGCGGTCTTTGACTTGAATTACATCCTTGTCCCCACGACCGGATAGGCAGACAATCATCGACTTGTCTGGACCGAGTTCTTTGGCCAATTTCACTGCAAAGGCAATGGCGTGGCTTGATTCCAAGGCTGGTATAATTCCTTCCACACGAGACAAGAGTTGGAAACCTTCCAAAGCTTCCTCGTCAGTCACAGGAACATAGCTGGCACGTTTGATATCATGGTAGTGAGAATGTTCCGGACCGATACCAGGATAGTCCAAACCTGCTGAGATAGAGAAGGCTTCTAAGATTTGTCCATGGGCATCTTGGAGAACATCCATGAGAGAACCGTGAAGTACACCAGGACGACCCTTGGTCAAGGTAGCTGCGTGATGCTCTGTATCTACACCAAGTCCAGCTGCTTCAGCCCCATACATGGCTACTGACTCATCTTCCACAAATGGATGGAAGAGACCGATAGCATTAGAACCACCACCAACACAGGCTACTAAGGCATCTGGCAAATCTTGCCCTGTCAAGTCACGGTACTGTTGCTTAGCTTCTCGACCGATGACACTTTGGAAGTCACGAACAATTTCTGGGAAGGGATGAGGCCCCAAGGCAGAACCAAGGATATAGTGGGTATCATCGATATTAGCCACCCATGAACGAAGGGCTGCATTAACTGCATCCTTGAGAACGCGCGAACCATCTGTCACGGCCTCAACCTTTGCTCCCAAAAGCTCCATACGGAAGACATTAAGGGCTTGGCGTTTAACATCTTCCTCACCCATATAGATGGTACATTCCATGTTAAAGAGGGCTGCAGCAGTTGCAGTTGCCACACCGTGCTGACCAGCACCAGTTTCAGCGATGATTTTCTTTTTGCCCATGCGTTTAGCCAGAAGAACTTGTCCCAAGGCATTGTTAATCTTGTGGGCTCCTGTATGGTTGAGGTCTTCCCGTTTGAGGTAAATCTTGGCTCCACCGATATGCTGGGTCAAGTTTTTTGCGTAGTAAAGGGGTGTTTCACGTCCTACATACTGGCGTAAGAGCTGGTTTAATTCCTCTTGGAAACTTGGGTCCGCCTGACTTTCACGATAAGCTTTTTCCAACTCCAAAACTGCTGTCATCAATGTTTCTGGGACAAAACGTCCGCCAAATTTTCCGTAAAATCCATCTTTATTTGGTTCTTGATATGCCATGCTTTACCCTCTCTATAAATCTTCTAATCTTTTCCTGATCTTTCTGTCCATCTGTCTCCACTCCACTCGATACATCTACTGCATAGGGAGTAAAGTGTTGAATTGCTTTTGCTACATTGTCTTCCTTAAGCCCACCTGCGATAAAGAAAGGCTGAGCTAGTCCAGACGTATCCAATCGTCCCCAGTCAAAGGTCTGTCCACTCCCTGCCACAGGGGCATCAAAGAGGAGATAATCCGCCTGAGAATTGGGGACATGACCATCTCCATCCACCTGCACAGCCTGAATGCTGGCACAAGGCAAATCCTCAAACAACTCATCTGCTACCTGACCATGAACTTGAACCAAGTCCAAGCCAACCTTTTCAATTGCTTCTAGCAATTCTTCTCGACTTGGTGAAACAAATACGCCAACTTTTTTTACATCGGAAGGAATGAGCTTTGCCAGCTCAGCAGCCTCTTCCAAGGTCACCTGTCTTTTACTAGGAGCAAAGACAAAACCAATGTAGTCTGATCCAGCCGACACAGCTGTCTCTACCGCTCCTTTGGTCGATAGTCCACAAATTTTAACCTTTGTCAATCTGTAACTCCTTGATTCTTTGAGCCACATCCTCTGCCTGCATCAGAGCTGTACCTACCAAAATTCCGTTAAAGTACGGTGCTACTTGTTCCGCATCCTGCCCTGTGAAAATAGCAGATTCAGAAATGTAGATGCAATCATCCTTAAAATATTTTGCCAGGTCTACACTGGTCTGCAAATCGATTTCAAAGGTGGTCAAGTTGCGGTTATTGACCCCAATAATCTCAGCACCAAGTCTGTGGGCCACTTCTAGTTCAGCTAGATTATGAGTCTCTACCAAGACTTCCAGATCAAGCTCTGTCGCGTAGTCATACAGTTCCTTGAGGCGTTCTTCTGACAAGGCAGCCACGATGAGCAAGATAACTGTCGCACCTGCATTGCGAGCGCGGATGATTTGCTTTTCATCGATGATAAAGTCCTTGTTGAGCGTCGGAATCTCTACCTGACTGGAAATCTCCTGCAAATAATCCAAATGCCCTTTAAAGAAAACCTCATCTGTCAAAACCGAAATCATCACTGCACCATTTGCTTCATAAGTCTGGGCCTGTTGCGCAATATCCACATCGAGATTAATATCTCCCAGACTAGGGCTAGCCTTCTTGACCTCAGCGATTACCTGCAAACGGTCACGGTGATTCTTCAAAAATTCTGCCAAGCGATAGGTTTGGCACAGGGGCTGAATTTCCTCCAGCTCCATCTGCTCAACCTCACGCGCCTTCTGCTCCAAGATTTGTGCTAAAAATTCCTGACTCATTTTTGGTACTCCTGTAACAGTCTAAGTTTTTCAAGGGCCCTGCCACTAGCAATCACTTGACGGGCCAGGGCAACTCCTTCCTTAATGCTAGCTACCTTACCATTAGCATAGAAACCAAGACCAGCATTTAAAACTGTCGTTTCCAAGAATGGACTTGGTTCGTTTTGAAGAACGCTGAGCAAAATTTCTGCATTTTCCTGAGCATTCCCTCCACGAATATCTTCGATAGCATAGCGTCCCATCCCCAAATCCTCTGGATCAAAGCTTGACAAGGTGATTTCGCCATTTTCAAGAAGAGCAATCTTGGTTGTTCCGTTCAAGCCAGCTTCATCAAGCCCTTCTGGTCCAGCAACTACGATGGCACGTTTGCGACCCATATTTTTCAATACCTGAGCTGTACTTTCTAGCAGCTCTGGACGACTAATGCCAAGCAACTGTGTTTCCAAGGCCATTGGGTGAATCAGTGGACCAGTCAAGTTCATGATTGTTGGAATTCCCAATTCCAAACGAGCTGGCATGATGTATTTCATAGCTGGGTGCATATTTTTAGCGAAGAGAAAGACGATTCCAGTTTTATCGAAAACCTTACCTAGTTCAGCTGGTTTGAGGTCTAGATTGATACCCAAGGCTTGAAGGACATCTGCCGAACCAGATTTAGAAGAAATCGAGCGGTTACCATGTTTAGCCATATGAATGCCGCCACCAGCCAAGACAAAGGCCGCAGTTGTCGAAATGTTAAAGCTGAAGGACTTGTCTCCACCAGTACCGCAGTTGTCCATAGCATCATGTATCTCAGTTGGAATGTGTTGAGCATGCCCTCGCATGACTTGGGCAATGGCTGTGCGCTCTTCTGGTGTTTCCCCCTTCATCTTAAGAGCCAAGAGGAGAGAAGCAATCTGTGCTTCGGTCACACGTCCAGTTACGATACGCTCAATGACATCCGTCATTTCCACACCTGATAAATTTTCAAATTTTGCTAGTTTTTCAATGATCTCTTTCATCCTAGTTTCCTCACTTTACAACCTTCTCGATAAAATTCCGAATAGAAGACAAGCCATCTGGCGTTCCGATACTCTCTGGATGGTACTGGAAGCCATAAATCGGTAGATTCTTGTGCTGAATTCCCATAATGGCTTGATCATCAGTAGAACGAGCTGTCACTTCAAAGTCTTCTGGCATTTCTTCAATCAAAATACTGTGATAACGCATGACTGGACGACCATCCTCAATATCTTGGTAGAGAACAGAAGGCACTTCAAAGCTGATATAGCTCTGTTTCCCATGCATGACTTTGGGAGCCAAACCTAGCTTCCCACCAAAGACCTCTGCGATGGCTTGGTGCCCCAAACAAATCCCTAAAATTGGCATCTTACCTGCAAAGTCACGAATCATGTCTTCCATCTTTCCAGCATCAACTGGCCAACCAGGACCAGGAGAAAAAAACAGACCATCTGCTTTTTCAGCTTCTTCATACAGCTTGGGATCATCATTTCTCAAGACCTGCACTTCTGCAAAATTCCCGATGTATTGGGCCAAGTTATAGGTAAAAGAATCATAGTTGTCAATCAATAAAATCATGGTCTTAGTTCTCCAATTCTAGTCATAGATTTAGCCTTGTTAATGGTTTCTTGGTATTCGTTTTGGGCGATGGAATCGTAGACAATCCCTGCTCCAGCCTGCACGTAGGCTGTTTGATTTTTAAGAATCATAGTTCTAATGGCAATGGCAAAGTCCATATCACCTGTAGCAGACAAGTAGCCGATTGCTCCTGCGTATACGCCACGTTTTTCTGTTTCCAATTCATAGATGCGTCTCATGGCCCGAATCTTTGGTGCTCCTGAAACAGTCCCAGCTGGAAGTGTCGCTTTCAAGGCATCCATGGCAGTGAGTTCGGGAAGCAAACGCCCTTTCACAACACTGGTCAAATGCATGACATAACGGAAAAGCTCCACTTCCATATACTTAGTGACTTGGACACTTGCCGTTTCAGAGATGCGGCCAATATCGTTACGACCCAAGTCTACCAACATCTGATGTTCTGCTGTTTCCTTCTCATCAGAAAGCAGGTCTGTCGTCAAGGCCTTGTCCTCTTCATCCGTAGCCCCTCTTGGTCGTGTACCCGCAATTGGATTGGTTGTCACGATGCCATTCTTGACGGAAACCAAGCTCTCAGGACTTGCACCGATGATTTGATAATCTCCAAAATCATAAAAGTAGAGGTAATTTGATGGGTTTGTCACTCGGAGATTTCTGTAGAAGTCAAAAGGATTTCCACTTACCTCTGCGGAGAAACGCTGACTGAGCACGCATTGGAACATATCTCCATTGCGAATCAAGTCGCGAGCTGTTTCTACCATTTCTTCAAATTTCTGAGGTGCAATATGTGGTCTAAACTGAAGTGGAGAAACGTCCAAGTCTTCAAATTCATTTGGAGCAGGGATTTTCAACTCCTCTAAAACCTGATCCAAAGCCGCTTCTAGCTCATCATTGCTTCGATCACTGTAAAGAGCATCCTCGATGATATGAATTTTTTCTTTCTTGTGGTCAAATACAATATAACTCTCGTAAACAAAGAAATGCATATCTGGTGTCCCAATCGTATCCTCAGGAAGCTGGCCAATTTCTTCATAGAGAGAAATCATATCATAGCCAACAAATCCGATAGCTCCACCACCAAAAGGTAGGTCTGAATGGTGCTGACTTTTATGAGTCACTTCATAAAGGAAATCCAAGGGGTCACGATCAATGACTTGCCCATTTTGATAAAGAACTCCATTTTCAAACTTAATCTCAAAAACTGGATTATAGGCTAGGATAGAAAAACGAGCGGTTTCCTTGTCTCTCGGAATACTTTCTAGGATCACCTTGTGTTTCCCCTTTAGGCGCATATAAGCCAAGATTGGTGATAAGACATCTCCATGAATGATTCCTTCCATTGTAATTTCCCTTTCAATTTCTTATTTTTAATTTTTTGTCTTTTTTCTATTTCCCTTAAATAGTGCGGACGGGAGGTAAAATTATCCAGTGGATGATTTTAGAAAACCATGAAATGAAAGACCTAATTTTTGAGCTCCTCGCTCATTCATTTCTAGGCTCAGGCTAAAATAGTTCCCAAACTATTTTACTCTCAAAAATTCCGTCCTAGAGAAGCATCTTTGCTTCTCTAGGATACCACTATGGCGGGAAGCATCTTTTAGAAACTCACTTCGTTCGTAAATATTTTATAGAAATCTATCTATTGATGAAGTATAATTTAAAACTGATGACCATATCTACGATAAATATATAAAAATCCCCACGCAAAATAACTTGCGTGAGGACGAAATTCGCGGTGCCACCTCAATTATAGGATTTCTCCTATCTCTCATTCCTGTCTCAGAACCTTCCTGTAACAGGCTGTGCGATAAAGGGCACTCCCTTGAGAATTATGTTTTCTTCTCTTGTTTCAAATGGACCCAACCTTACAGCTTTCTCTGCTTGTTTCCAGCAACCACAAGCTCTCTGTGAGAGAAAAGACTGTAATTTTTCCATCTCTTATTTTTTAGCTTCCAGGTAGTCTGCAATCGCAGCTACGTCCTTGTCTCCACGACCAGAGACATTGATGATGATAATCTCATCTTTACTTAGTTTCGGTGCACGTTTAACTGCTTCTGCGATGGCATGCGAACTTTCAATCGCTGGGATAATCCCTTCAGTCTTGCTTAATAAAAGCAAGGCTTGAACAGCTTCTTCGTCTGTCGCTGCCACATATTCCACGCGACCTGAATCTTTAAAGTAGGCGTGTTCTGGACCAACGCCTGGATAGTCCAAACCAGCTGAAATAGAGTAAACTGGCGCCAGCTCTCCATCTTCCTTAAAGACTGCATAGGTCTTCATGCCATCGACAATTCCGATACTACCTTTTGTCATAGTAGCTGCGTGCTTGTCTGTGTCAAGTCCATGACCGGCAGCTTCGACCCCAACCAATTTGACTTCTTCATCAGCCACATACTGCGAAAAAGCACCGATGGCATTCGAACCACCACCTACACAGGCAATAACGTAGTCTGGTAAACGGCCTTCTTTTTCTAAAATTTGACGGCGAGATTCTTCACTGATGACCTTTTGGAATTCATGAACAATGGTAGGATAAGGATGAGGGCCTACAGCAGATCCCAAAACGTAGAAGGCTTCAAGGTCATTCATCCATGCTCCAAATGCTGCATCAACCGCATCCTTAAGAGTTCGTGTCCCAGTTTCAACCGCGTGAACGGTCGCTCCCATCATCTCCATGCGAAAGACATTGAGACGTTGACGTTCCACATCTTCTGCCCCCATGTAGACATCACAGGCCATACCGAACTTGGCTGCAGCAGCTGCAGTCGCAACACCGTGCTGACCAGCTCCTGTTTCTGCGATCACTCGTTTTTTGCCCATACGTTTGGCAAGAAGAATTTGTCCTAAAACGTTATTGAGTTTGTGAGAACCAAGGTGGTTAAGATCTTCACGTTTAAGATAAATCTTAGCCCCACCCAGGTGATCTGTCAAACTTTCCGCAAAATAAAGTGGTGTTTCGCGACCTGAATAATCCTTCAAGTAATGGCGAAATTCTGCCAAAAATTCTGGATCATCCTTGTACTTGTCAAATGTCACTTCCAACTCATCCAACAAAGCCTGAATCGGCTCCGGTACAAAACTACCACCAAATTGTCCAAAATAACCTTTAGTTGTCATAAAAGTTTTCCTCTTTCAGTATTAATTTAAAGATATGAAAAAAGCCCACACACAGAAATCAACCCATGTGAGGGCGTTGGTAACGCGGTGCCACCTCAATTATAAAGGGACTATTCCCCTTTACATCTCTGCCTTGTCTAACAACAAGTTGCACTGTAAGGTGTGCGCACCGAATTTTCATTGTTTCAAATTCATTTTTAAAATCAGCCCACTTTCACTACTTCCAACCACCTGTTCACAATCACCACAGGCTCCCTGAAGATCAAAAATAGTTACTTTTCTGATTTGTTGAGAATATTATATGCTATTGTCCGCTTTTTGTCAAGATTTTTTATTATTTTTTTCCAGAACCGAGGATTTCTTCAGAAATTCTCACCAAAGTCTGAACGATGTAATCAACTTCTTCATCGCTTAATTTTGTATGAAGAGGAAGCGTAATTTCATTTTCAAAGAAGGCATAGGCTCTTGGATAATCTGCCATATCAAAACCAAGATTCTTATAGGCTGTCAGGAGAGGAAGCGGTTTATAGTGTACATTACTTGCAATTCCTGCTTTGGCCAATTCTTGGATGATGAGGTTGCGTTCTTCTAAACTTGCTCCTTCTACATGGGTGATGTAGAGGTGGCGTGAAGATTCAACAGTATCAGTCTTGTGTGCCAGTGGGTGAATACGAGTACCCGCAAAACCACGATCATAGCGGTCCACGATGTCCTTACGACGTTGTAGCAAAGCTGGGTAACGATCCAATTGTACCAAACCAATCGAAGCCATGATATCGGTCATATTGCACTTGTAGGCTGGTGTAACGATATCGTATTCCCATGAACCCAATTGCATCTTGGCAAGAGCATCCTTTGTTTGACCATGAAGGGAAAGGATCTGGAATTCCTTGTACATCTCTTCGTCGTCAATAGCTGGATTGGCTTTCCAAGTCGCACTTCCTCCCTCAGCAGTTGTAAAGTTCTTAACGGCATGGAATGAGAAGGAAGTAAAGTCAGCGATAGAACCAGCTGGTTGCCCTTTGTATGTAGATCCTAAAGCATGGGCACTATCTGAGACAATTACGATACGGTTAAAGGCCTTTTGCCACTTGCTAGCAGCTGTAAAGAGATCCCGTTTCTTCTCCACGACTTGGAACAAACGGTCATAGTTGCAAACAATCCCTGCAAGGTCTACTGGGATGATAACCTTAGTTTTCTCAGTAATAGCTTGCTCAAGCAAGTCATAGTCCATCTCAAAAGTATCTGCTTGGATATCCACCATGACAGGAGTTGCTCCTACGTGAGTGATGACACTGCATGAAGCTGTATAAGTCATAGTTGGAACGATGACTTCATCCCCAGGTCCCACTTCTAAAACACGCAAAATCAACTCAAGGGCGGCTGTCGCAGAGTTGAGGCAGACAGTCTTAGATGTCTGTGTGTATTGGGACAAGCGACGCTCCAGTTCTTTTGTCTTCGGACCTGTTGTGATCCAACCAGAACGAAGGGTATCCGCTACTTCAGCAATTTCAGCTTCGGTAATATCGGGTGGTGAAAATGGAATATTGTAATTTGGCATTGATTTGCTCCTTTTATCTGTACTCATTTTCTCATGACTACTTTATTTTAGTACCTCAAACACGGTTTGAAACATGATTTTGATGTCTCCAAGGAAACTAAACTCTCGGAGATAGGCGAGGTTATAGCGCATCTTTTCAGGAAGGACGTGTTCGACATAGGCCTGTTCAACTGACAGACCTTTCTCCGTCATTTGACTGATGATCGTATCCTCATCCTTGTAGTTGATGCTGGCTGGAGAGGTGATTCCTGCTGGCAAGAGCAAGGTCGCCATCATTTCAGGACTATACTGCTCCGTGTAGCGTGGCACCTCAGGTCGTGTCCCAACAAAGGACATCTCGCCTTTAAGGACATTGACTAGCTGAGGTAGTTCGTCCAAACGCACACGGCGAATGAAATTTCCCACTTTGGTAATACGGCTATCGTTAGCAGAAGTCACTAGGCTTCCTTTTTTATCCGCATCCGTCACCATAGTACGGAACTTCCAAATCTTGAACGGACGGTTGTACTGGGTCACGCGCTCTTGCTTGTAAATGACAGGTCCCTTGCTATCCAACTTGATCCAAATACTCAAGATGAGAAAGATTGGGGAAGTCAAAATCAGTAAAACCAAGGCCAGAACCCAATCCAGGCAACGCTTGAAAATCAGCGAACCCTTCCTTTTAGAGACAAGCTGGTAGTAAGACTCAACCTCGCTTGATTGCATTTCCACGGGCAAGTCTTCCCATTTCAGCATGCTGTTTCTCCTTTGTTTTTATTATACTATTTGTCAACATTTTTCATTATACCACAAAATGGAAAAGGCGGTGCAAGAAATCTGTAATTTAGAGGAATTCTTCTTTAGGTAAGAGCCCCTGCCTGCAAACTATACATCTTGTGATAGGTTCCTCCCAAGGCCAAGAGTTCCTCATGGGTTCCACTCTCAATGATGCGTCCCTTGTCCAAAACATAAATGCAGTTGGCGTCCTGGATGGTCGAAAGGCGGTGGGCGATGGCAATGGTCGTCCGCCCCTGTCTCATCTTGGCTAGGGAATCTTGAACCAAACTTTCTGTTTCAGAGTCAATATTGGCTGTCGCTTCATCCAAAATCAAGATTTTAGGCTGACTAGCAACTGTTCTAGCAAAGGCAAGAAGCTGACGCTGGCCAGTAGAAAAGCTCGAACCACGCTCGGAAACGGGGGCATCATAACCCAGCGGAAGATCCTGAATAAAGGAATCTGCATCAACAAAGGCAGCCGCAGCCTGGACCTCTTCATCACTAATGTCTTGATACATGGCAATATTGGACTTGATGGTTCCATGATAGAGGAAGGGATCCTGTAAGACTAGACCGATGTTCTTTCTCAGCTCTTCCTGACTGTAGTTCCTGATATCCACACCACCCAAGAGAACGCGGCCTGACTGAAATTCATAAAAGCGCATGAGGACATTGATGATAGAGGATTTCCCTGAACCTGTATGCCCTACAAAGGCAATGGTTTCACCCTTCTTAACTGAAAAGGAAATATCATCCAGGATCGGATGTTTACCATCATATGAGAAACACACATGTTCAAAACGGATATTGCCTTCTTGGACTTTGGCTGGTCCATTTTCTTGAAGAGGCTCATAGGTCTTCTCGTCAATCAAGGCAAAGACACGGCCTGCAGACACCATGGACGTTTGAAGAGTTGAAAAGTTTTGCGTCACCTCAATCAAGGGATCAAAGAGACGGTTGATGTACTGGATAAAGGCATACATGGTTCCGGCCGTTATCCCAATAGAAAGACCACGGTAACCAAAGTAGGCCATCAAAACTGTGTAGCCTAGGAGTTTCAGCAAACTCATGGCAGGTCTTAAAAAGAGGGCATCCAAGGCTACAGAACGGTTGGCATAGACCAAGTGTTCTTGGTTAATCTCATCAAATTCTGCTTGCAGGCGCTTCTCTTGATTAAAGGCCTGGATAATCCTGATTCCCTCGATATTCTCTGCCAGCTTACTATTGATATCCGACAAGAGACTTCTGGTTTTTTCGATGATTTTCACTGATTTTTTCCGATAGAGATTGACCAAAAGGAAAATCAAGGGAAGAAAGAGCAAGACTAAAGCTGTCAAACGAAAATCCAGCATCAACATGGTATACAGGGTTGTCAGAAAGATGAAAACTGCTGAGATAAAGCTGGATAGAATCCCTGAAAACATATCACTGATGGTCTCGGTATCATTGGTCAAACGAGAGACGATGGAACCTGCTGGCGTCTTGTCAAAATAAGACATGCCCAGTTTCTCCATATTAGCAAAGGTATCGCGACGAATATCTCTGACAATACTGTAGGACACCCGCGCAAAGAGAAGATTGCCGATATACTGAACCAGAGTTTGTAGGATATAGAGGCCATAGTAGGCCAGCAAAACGGTCACGGCCAGTTGGTTAAGATTGCTGAGGTACTGGTCGATAAAGTGGGAAGCTACAAGGGGAATGACACTTTTAATTACCGTCGTCGCTAGGAGAAAACTGAGTGCCAAAAAGGTCAGGAGTCCATAGGGCTTGAGATAGGACGTCAAGCGCTTCAATACAGCCCATTGTTCTTTCTTATTCTGCATCTTCTTCTCCTTTCATTTCCAACTGCTGAGACTGGTAGGTTTGGGCATACCAGCCACCCAGGGCTAGCAAGTCTTCGTGCCTGCCCCGTTCGATAATTTGACCATTTTGTAGAACCAAGATCAAATCTGCATGGACAACTGCACTGAGGCGATGAGCCGTGATAATGGTTGTCTTGTCTTTGCGAGTCTCCTTGAGATTGTCGATAATCGCATACTCTGTCTTGGCATCCACGGCGGACAAGGAATCATCCAGAATCAAGATATCAGGGTCTAAAATCATAGCCCGACTCATAGCCAGACGTTGCTTTTGACCACCTGATAGACTAACTCCTTTTTCACCGATCAACGTATCAAATCCCTGAGGCATGGCTACAATATCTTGGTAAACTTGGGCTAGCTTAGTCGCTTCCTCGACCGTTGAAAGGGGCAAGTTAGGATTGCCAAAGCGGATATTGTCTAAAATCGAAGTCGCAAAGAGGAACTGGTCCTGAGGAACATAGCCCATGAGACTGCGAAGGTCTGTCAGACGATAGTCCCGAATATCGTGACCGTTTAGGTAAATGGCACCCTTATCAACATCGTATTCACGCAAGAGGAGTTTGATCAAGGACGTTTTCCCAGAACCTGTCTGCCCGACCAAGCCTAGGGTTTGCCCTTTTTCCAGACTAAAGTGAATATCCGTCAGTGTCTCCTCATTTTCAAAGGCAAAACTATCAATATCGTACTCCAAGCGTCCATTTTCAATACCATCCAGAGGAAACTCAGGGTCTTGTACAGGTGATTCCTGAGACAAAAGATTTTCAATCCGTTGGTAAGAAACCTTTCCTCGCTGAGTGATATTAAAGAGGAAGCCAATGGCCATAAGAGGCCAGACCAACATATCCAAATAGCTGATAAAAGTGACCAAATTCCCAACCGTTATCTGTCCTTCCTGAACCATCAAGGAACCGACCAAAAGGGTTAAGACATAGGATGAACCAACAAACAAGAGAACCATGGGGTCAAAGAGACTATCGTATTTCATGGTTTGGAGGTTCTTTTGAAAGGTCAATTCATTAACTTCCTGAAAGGAATCCAGCTCGTCCGCCTGATGACCAAAAGATTTGGTCACTTTTATACCTGATACAGACTCCTGCACCTTGTTATTGAGTTCGGAAAAGGCTGCTTGTGACTCGCCAAAGGCCTTGTGGGTCTTTCTCCCTAGACGACTAGTCGCATAAGCCATGAAAGGTAGGGGAAGAATGGCAACTAGCGTCATCTGCCACGAAATGCTAAAGAGCATGGTCAGCAAGGTCACCAGAGCCGTGATAGAGGCATCCACCGCAGACATAACACCGCCACCTGCGAGACGAGTTAAGGCATTGATATCATTTGTAGCGTGTGCCATCAGATCACCAGTCCGATAGGTCTGATAAAAGGCTGGCGACATTTTTGTGAAATGCTCAAACAAGCGAGACCTCATGATCTGCCCCAAACGATAGGAAGTTCCAAGGATATACATACGCCAAACATAGCGCAGATAGTACATCCCAAAGGCTGCCAGCAGTAGATAAANTAGATTAAGAAGGAGGTCCTGCTGGGTTAATTTCCCCGACGTAATGGCATCAATCACCCGTCCCATGACCATGGGGGGAATGAGATTGAGGACGGAAACCAAGACCAAGGCCACAATTCCGACTAGGTAACGGCGCTTTTCTAACTTGAAAAACCACCAGAGTTTTTGAATAATGGACATAAAATCCCTTTCTGATTGCAAATGGAAACCTGAGGCCAAGACTCAATGAAAATCAAAGAGCAAACTAGGAAACTAGCCGCAGGCTGCTCAAAGCATTGCTTTGAGGTTGTAGATAGAACTGACGAAGTCAGCTCAAAACACTGTTTTGAGGTTGCAGATAGAACTGACGAAGTCAGTAACATATACATACGGCAAGGCGACGTTGACGCAGTTTGAATTTGATTTTTGAAGAGTACAAGACCCCAGGTTTTTCTTATTCATAAGTTACGACTGAGACGACACCCTTGTCATACTCAGCGATAAAGATATTGGCCACATTGTCATGCCCTTGTTTGCTGAGATTATCAAGCAACCACTCTTCGCTACGGTCAATATATTCCAAAACATCGACTTGGATCACACCGTCAGTCACAACTGGATACTTAGGATTTTCATCTCCCATTTGGACCACGATGAGTTGGCCATTTTGCTCATGCACAGCGCGTTTGACCTGTTTCATCTGGAAAATTCCTTGGCTACGAAGTTTGAGAGCAACTTCTGCTGCAGACAAACCAACTGAACGACAGGCTTCTGGGTCAATCTGCCCATTTTTGATAAGGAGAGTTGGTTTTCCATCAATCAAGCGTTTGACAAAACGAACATTGTTATTGAGCCACTTGAGGGTCAAGACCAAAATCGTCCACATCATCAAAATCACTGCGTACTGCAGAATGCTGATTGAACTATTGTAAATCACCCCACCGATGATACCACCAAGAACATAGTTCTGAATTTGGTCTGTAGCAGAGTTAGGTGCTAGATTCCCCTTTCCTGTCACATTAATAACAAAAACAAGAGAGAAAAGACCCAAGGCCAGTTTGATTAAAATTTCCATATAATTGAGTGTCATTTGTTTACCTCCACCAATTCAATAGCGTCTGTTTGATTCAATTCTAATTTCTCTAAAAGATACTTGTCTGGTTGGCTCCCGTTCATGGCGCGGTAGAAATTTGGACCTACCTTGACAAGCGCTCCATCCGTATCTGCAGAAGTATTGACATAAACTTCTGATTTATCCACTCCCAAGTCTTTGGAAACAAGCTCGATGAAATGAAGGGAGGTTTGAAATTGGTTGTTAGAGGCTTGATTGGTCTGGTATTTTGAGATTGTCACCAAAAGCATGACCACCAAGGTCAAGGCCAAAATCATGACCAATTCCCGAAACTTAGTCCCCTTTTTATCTCGATAGGCTTTAAAAGCAAAAAATCCTGTGATAGCTAGGAGAACAATTCCAAAGCCAATCATGATGCCATTTTGCTGACTGATTTGGCTAAGTACATAGTCATATGAGTAAAATTTCATTTATTTTCATCTCCCTTTCATAAAATCATTCTTACATTATAAACAAAAGAGGGTGATTTTTCAAACCATACGTTGGGGAAATGGACCTTTTTTTGGTATAATAAAATCTATAATCTGAATGAAAAAGGTAACCTTATGAAACTCATCTCATGGAATATTGATTCCCTCAATGCAGCCCTAACGAGCGACTCAGCTCGTGCAAAATTGTCCCAAGAAGTCCTACAAACCTTGGTAGTCGAAAATGCTGATATTATCGCTATCCAGGAAACCAAGCTTTCTGCCAAGGGCCCTACAAAGAAACACCTAGAAGTACTTGAAGAACTCTTCCCAGGTTATGAAAACACTTGGCGTTCCTCTCAAGAACCTGCCCGCAAAGGCTACGCTGGAACCATGTTCCTTTATAAGAAAGAACTCACGCCAACGATTAGCTTCCCAGAAATCGGTGCCCCTTCTACCATGGACTTGGAAGGCCGCATCATTACGCTGGAATTTGACGACTTCTTCGTCACTCAGGTCTATACGCCCAATGCTGGCGATGGTCTTAAACGCTTGGAAGAGCGCCAAGTCTGGGATGTCAAATACGCTGAGTATTTGGCTCAACTAGACAAAGAAAAACCAGTCCTTGCGACGGGTGACTACAACGTAGCCCACAAGGAAATCGACCTTGCAAACCCTGCCAGCAACCGCCGTTCACCTGGATTTACAGACGAAGAACGTGTTGGTTTTACCAACCTCTTGGAAACTGGATTTACTGACACCTTCCGCCACATTCACGGTGATGTCCCTGAGCGTTATACCTGGTGGGCGCAGCGAAGCAAGACTTCTAAAATCAACAATACAGGCTGGAGAATCGACTACTGGCTGACCAGCAACCGAGTGGCTGACAAGGTAACTAAGTCTGATATGATTGACTCTGGTGCGCGCCAAGACCACACACCCATTGTCATGGAGATTGAACTCTAAGGAGAAAACGAATGGACTATCAAGCTGTCATTCCTGAATTTGTAGTATCTGACATCGAAAAATCACGCCACTTCTACTGCGACCTGCTAGGATTCTCTGTCGAANACGAGCGTCCAGAGGAGAAATTTCTCTTCCTCTCGCTTGAAGACTGCCAACTTATGCTAGAAGAAGGCAGCACAGAAGAATTAGCCCAACTAACCTATCCTTTCGGGCGCGGTGTCAATATTTCCTTTGGCATTGAAGATGTCCCTCAGCTCCACCAAAAACTGCTGGAAGCTGACTATCCTATCCATCGTCCGCTGACCAAAAGAGAATTTCGAGTGGGAGATAGCTTTATATATCCCCATGAATTTGCGATTTTGGATCCTGATGGTTATTTTTTAAGATTTAGCGAATAGAATATTCGAAACCTACAATACTGTATCGTCTTGTAGGTTTCTGTTTGTTCGCTTTTTTCATCTAAACGCCAACAAAATATTTGATTTCTAAAGTTATTTAGTGTAAAATAATAACATTAACGCTTGGACGTTTTATTATAGTACCATTTTACTTGTTTATGTCGTGAATTGGCACGACGTTTCTACAAGGTGCCGGAACACCTAACAATGAGTATGTCAGCTGAAGGTATGGTTTTGGCCATGCCT
Source organism: Streptococcus mitis (assembly GCF_003942795.1). Taxonomy (GTDB): domain Bacteria; phylum Bacillota; class Bacilli; order Lactobacillales; family Streptococcaceae; genus Streptococcus; species Streptococcus mitis_BJ. The sequence continues at coordinate 26,560 of NZ_RJNY01000015.1, read as the reverse complement.
ATTTTGGGGACTTACTTAGGGGATTAGGTAGGTCCTTTTAAATATTTTTATTAAAGCACGCCTTTAAGTGTAAACTAAATATTTTTAATATTTCCCTTAATTAGTGCGGACGGGAGCAACTTCCTTCGGAATTTCATCCCTAATTTTTGAGCCAAAAGTCTCAAAAATCCCGTCATAGACAATAACAAGATTATTGTCTATGATACCACTACGGCGGGAAATATTTGATAAAACTCGCTTCGCTCGTACTAGTTTTATCATTTTATCAAATATATAGCACTAGCAAACGGGATCACTATAGAAACATTTAAACAACAAGTAATTTGACTTTTAGACTTTAGGAGGTCTTATGAAATTATTAGAAGAGCGCATCCTTGAGGATGGGCATATCTTGGGTGACAACATCCTCAAGGTGGATTCCTTTTTAACCCACCAAGTTGACTTTAGCTTGATGCGAGAGATTGGTAAGGTATTTGCGGAAAAATTCGCTTCTGCTGGCATTACCAAGGTCGTAACCATTGAAGCGTCAGGCATTGCCCCAGCCGTTTTTACAGCTGAAGCCTTAGATGTCCCTATGATTTTCGCCAAGAAAGCTAAGAACATCACCATGAACGAAGGCATCTTAACTGCTGAGGTTTACTCCTTTACCAAGCAGGTGACCAGCACGGTTTCCATCGCTGGGAAATTCCTCTCACCTGAGGACAAGGTCTTGATTATCGATGATTTCCTAGCAAATGGACAAGCTGCCAAAGGCTTGATTCAAATCATCGAACAAGCTGGTGCCACAGTCGAAGCTATCGGTATCGTGATTGAAAAATCCTTCCAGGATGGTCGTGATTTGCTTGAGAAAGCTGGCTATCCAGTTCTATCACTCGCTCGTTTGGAACGTTTTGAAAACGGTCAGGTCGTATTTAAGGAGGCAGATCTCTAATGCAAAAACAAGAAAAACACTCGCAAGCAGCCGTTCTTGGCTTACAGCACTTACTAGCCATGTACTCAGGTTCTATCCTGGTTCCTATCATGATTGCGACAGCTCTTGGCTATTCAGCTGAACAGTTGACCTACCTAATCTCCACAGATATCTTCATGTGTGGGGTGGCCACCTTCCTCCAACTCCAACTCAATAAATACTTTGGAATTGGACTACCAGTCGTTCTTGGAGTTGCTTTCCAGTCCGTCGCTCCTTTGATTATGATTGGTCAAAGTCACGGTAGCGGAGCTATGTTTGGTGCCCTTATCGTTTCAGGGATTTATGTAGTTCTGATTTCAGGCATTTTCTCAAAAGTAGCCAATCTTTTCCCCTCTATCGTAACAGGCTCTGTTATTACGACCATCGGACTAACCTTGATTCCTGTCGCTATTGGAAATATGGGAAATAACGTTCCAGAGCCAACTGGTCAAAGTCTCTTGCTTGCAGCCATCACTGTTCTGTTCATCCTCTTGATCAACATTTTTACCAAAGGCTTTATCAAGTCGATTTCGATTTTGATTGGCTTGGTTGTTGGGACTGCTATTGCCGCTACCATGGGCTTAGTAGACTTCTCTCCAGTCTCTGCAGCTCCACTCGTTCACATTCCAACTCCATTTTACTTCGGCGCTCCAACTTTTGAAATCTCTTCTATCGTCATGATGTGTATCATCGCAACGGTTTCCATGGTGGAGTCGACTGGTGTTTACCTAGCCTTGTCAGATATTACCAATGACCCAATCGACAGCACGCGCCTTCGCAACGGTTACCGCGCAGAAGGTTTGGCCGTACTTCTCGGAGGAATCTTTAACACCTTCCCTTATACAGGATTTTCACAAAACGTTGGCTTGGTAAAATTGTCTGGTATCAAGACTCGTCTGCCAATCTATTATGCAGCTGGTTTCCTAGTCCTCCTTGGACTCCTACCTAAGTTTGGTGCCCTTGCCCAAATCATTCCAAGTCCTGTTCTTGGTGGTGCTATGCTGGTGATGTTTGGTTTTGTTTCCCTTCAAGGGATGCAAATCCTAGCCCGCGTTGACTTTGCTAACAATGAACACAACTTCCTTATCGCAGCTGTATCAATCGCTGCAGGTGTCGGACTCAACAACAGTAATCTCTTTGTCAGCATGCCGACAGCCTTCCAAATGTTCTTCTCAAACGGAATCGTCGTAGCCAGCTTACTGGCCATTGTCCTCAATGCAGTATTAAACCGGAAGAAGAAATAAGAAAAAGAGGTGTGAGCCTCTTTTTTGTGTAGCTAATGAGCAATCATTATAAAAATAAATCAGCTAAAAATCCTTCTCTTAACATCTCTAAATTAAATACATTCGTAATATGACTAAATGCTTCTGCTAATGGTAAGTGTGCTGTTTTCCATCCTTGACCATCAGTAACCCAAACAAATTCAACATCGTCATCTGAAGTAATAACAAATTGACTGAGTTCAGTAAACTCTCCAGCAACCGCTTTTAATTTACTTCCTCCGCCGCCATAATAATTTGTTTCAATCAACCAAACCTTATGTTTTTCTCGGGAATAAACTGCAACATCAAATCTTCTCTCAGACTTATCAACAGGTACTTTAATCCCCCACTTATCTTTAATATATTGAGCTGTAGCTTGAGCTTTCCATTCTAATCTTTGTTCCTGAGAAATTTTTGCTACATGTCTCTCTAAAATCCCCTCCATGGTTGTTCCACTTCGATTTTTTCGTGCATTGCTATCTAATCCAGTCTCCACTCCATAAACATAATCAACTAATGAACGATTAGCATGTTGTTGTAAAAAATTTAATAAACCGGATTGCTCAATAAATTTCATGTAATCATCTATTCTACTAGTGTCTATCGTTTTGAAATCCAATTGTTCAAAAGACATATTATCGTTTTCATCTATTGTTAAAACATCTAAAACTTTATCACGACTTGCAATTAGGCTAGGAATAGCTTTTAACAAATTAGGTTGTCTAGTGAATAAACGTAGAGCTTCTGAATAAATATCATCTTTACCAATTAAGTAGTTCAAAGTATTCAACTCTAGTTCATACTTCTTTGTCTCACGGTCAACTTTCTTCCAATTCACATAGTACTCTGGAGTTCTGTTAGTAATTGAGAGAGTATTTAAAAAATTTTGTAATCTATCTTCTGATGATGAAGAAATGTAAGTATTAAAATCCATAATTCACCTTGTAATTAAAATAAACCAAAAAATGTCATGTCGTATTCATCAAGCATTATTTTGATGCCATCCCCTCGTAACATTTCAAAAGTATCACGATATTTATCTTGACCAAAAAAACTTTTATTTCCAACAAATATGAATTGCACAGAAAATGGTTCACCCTCTTGCACACTATCTAACAAACGTTGATAAATACGTCTTTTATTGCCAAAGCCCAGTAGTTTTTCATCAACACTTCCTTCGCTTTCCTGCCATTTTTTCTCAACTATATAAACTGTATGATTTTCAAAATTTATAAATACTTCATCTGGTTTCCATTGTTTAGAATTGGTATTCTTAATCCCTAATTCTTTCAAAAAATCATAAAATCTATATTGAGGCATAATTTTACCAATGATTTCTTCTTCCCCAACTCTAAAAACTTCAAAGCCTTTTGTTGCTTTTCTATCTTTGAAATCTATTTCTTTAACTTCATATCCTGGAAGGGAATCTACTAATTCCGAAAAATCAGTATCTCTTTCAAATTTCAAACCATTAGTCGTCGTTTTGGCTCCTCCTCCATGTTTATTTGGTTTTCTAGCCATAGTTTTCCTCCTCTAATCTTCTTCTAGCTATCTTCAAATATTCTTTTTCAGCATCGATACCTATAAATCTTCTACCTAATCGCTTTGCAACAACACCCGTAGTACCACTGCCAACAAATGGATCTAAAATATAGTCTCCTTCTTTAGTAGATGCTAAAATAATACGTTCCAGTAAATATTCTGGTTTTTGTGTTGGATGCTTCCCAGCCCATTTTTCAGCTTTTTTCGTCAACGCTCCTGTCCAAACATCTTTCATTTGTTTACCATCATTCAGCTCTTTCATCAAATCGTAATTATAATAATGGCGAGCTTTTTTATCGTTTTTTCTTGCCCATAAAATAGTTTCAGTAGAATGAGTAAAATAACGACAAGATAAATTGGGTGCAGGGTTTGTTTTCTGCCANGTAATATTATTTAGAATTTTAAAACCTTCTTGCTCTAATGCCATTCCAACTGAGTAAATATTATGTAAACTCCCCGAAATCCAAATAGTCCCATTAGGCTTCAAAACTTCTTTTGCTAAACGAATCCATTTACGATTGAATTCGTGCTTTTCCTCAAAGGAAGAAATCTTATCCCAGTCACCTTTATCTACAGATACAACCTGTCCCCCAGAATTTGATATACCACCGTTACTCAAAAAATATGGAGGATCAGCAAAGATCATGTCCATGCTTTCTGGTTTCATTTTCGATAATAACTTAAACGTATCTGCATGAACAAGAATCATTTTATCTTTATTATAGTATGGTTTTGTCATTAAAACACCTCCATACTTATATTCGTTATTTTTCATAATTTGTGACTATAATTTCAGAAATTTTTCCTCGACTCGAAGATTTTGCTCCATTAGTTCGGTTAGCTTCAACATAATGGATATTAAAATCTCGATACAACTCCTCTACCAAAAAACTAGAGGAGTTTGACAACATAACATAAGCCCCTGCATCACTCAATTTTTTAAAGGTATCTCTTAATCTTACTTGATCATCATATGAAAACCCCTCATGAGTGTAGGAAGTAAAGGCACTTGTCTCTGACAATGGAATATACGGGGGATCAAAATATACAAAATCCCCTGGTTGAACATCCAAAACAGCCTTTTCAAAATCTCCTTTTTTAATTTCTATTTGATTATTATTCAGATAAGTTGAAATAGCAGATACCAAATTCTCATCAACAATTTTAGGATTTTTATAACGACCATAAGGTACATTAAACTGATTCTTAGAATTCACACGATATAAACCATTAAAGTCTACTCTCAACATATAGAGAATACGTGCTGCCCTTTGTACTTCAGACATCATATCTATTCTTTCATCACGATCAGCAGAACGTAAATCTAAATAATATTCTTTTGAATTATATTCCTGATGAACTTTCAAAATTTCAATCAATTCTTGATGATTGTCCTTAATTTGTTGATAGCAATTTATTAGTTCAGCGTTAAAATCATTAATAACTGCATCTTTAGGAGCTAAATCAAAAAATAAAGCTCCACCTCCAACAAAAGGTTCGAAATACCTGTTATAGGTTTTAGGCATTAATTCTCTAATAACAGGCAATAATTGTCTTTTACCACCTGTCCATTTCGTGAACGGTTGTAAAGTAATTTCCTTTATTTCTTTTATCTTCATGCTTTTAATTATACCATAGAAATTAAAACACAACTCTTGTATTTTCTACCACATTACTAAATTTTCTATTTTAGAATTAAATCATATCAATATCAAAAAATGAGTAAGGCAAATTTTATAAATTCCAAAATTCACCTCACTCTATTAAATTACTCTTTATATCCTCACCTGTCTGTCTTCTGACCGCTGGCCTGTGACAAACATGGTAAAGGTGGCTTTGCAGACATTTCTACCCTCTTGATTGGTGATATCAACATCTACCACACAGGTTGTGCGTCCATGATGGACACATTCTCCTTTAATGGTCAGCACATCGTCGCGTTTTCCTGCCTTGAGGTAGTTGATAGAGGACTGAAGCGTCACTCCATCAAGCCCTAGTGAAATGACCACCAAACCACTAATCTGGTCACAAAGGGTAAAGAGATAGCCACCATGGGCATTGCCATAGTAGTTGAGCGACGAGTTCACTACTTTCGTCGTCACCACAACATGACCATCTCTCATTTTTTCTATTTCGTAATTTTCAAAAGCAGATATAGCGTCAAAATGCAAATCTTTCATCGTTTCCTCCTGATAGTTCAAACGACACTATGATACTACTTTTTATAGGACTGTGCAAGGAGAAAGCTCCTAGTCTGGCAAAATTCCAACCTGCTCTACAAAGCGCATAAAGGCTGCCTGTCCTTGTTCCGTCTGCTTGTAAACCCCTGCGTCCTCCAAAACACGCGCAAAGATAGCACCCACAGAGTCCTTGACGATTTCAAGGGCTTTTTCTTTATCCGCTAGGTCTGGATGTTGGGCTTTGAGCTGGTCTGCCCATTCCTGATGATAGTCTGCAACTGCTTCATCATCTCCTACAAGATAGCTGGCGACTTGCTCCACTTCTGCTTTCAGGCGTGGTGGCAAGATAGCCAAACCCATGACCTCAATCAAGCCGATATTTTCCTTCTTGATATGTTGGACATCCTTGTGGGGATGATAGATGCCATCAGGATGCTCTGGCGATGTCTGATTGTCTCGCAAGACCAAGTCCAACTCAAACTGTCCATCGCGTTTACGGGCAATGGGTGTGATGGTGTGATGCGGTGTCCCGTCTGTCTCTGCCAAAATTTGCACTGCAGGATCTGAATACTGACGCCATTCCTGCAATATCTTATCAGCCAAGTTGATCAAATCCTCTTTAGAATCAGAGGCCAAACGTAGCACTGACATTGGCCACTTGACAATCCCAGCCTTGACCTGGTCAAATCCAGCAAATCGAAAAGTCTTTTGTAAGGGAGCCAATTCCATAGGAAACACGTGACGGCCTCCTTGATAGTGATCATGAGTCAGAATAGAGCCTCCCACGATTGGCAGGTCGGCATTAGAGCCTGCAAAATAGCCCGGAAACTGTTCTACGATCGCCAGCAGACGCTCAAAACTCTGACGACTAATGACCATCGGACGATGCTGGCCGTCTAAGAAAATACAGTGCTCATTAAAATAAGCATAAGGCGAATACTGGAAGCCCCACTCCTGACCTGCCATTTCAAAACGGATAATGCGGTGATTGCTACGAGCTGGATGGTTAACTCGACCATGATAACCTTCGTTCTCTAGACAGAGTTGACACTGAGGATAATTGCTAACTTGCACCAACTTAGCCGCAGCAATCTCCTTAGGATCCTTTTCAGGTTTAGAGAGATTGATGGTAATCTCAAGTTCTCCGTAGTCAGATGGAACACGATAAGCAATATTTTTTGCAATGGCCTTAAGTTTGATGTAGTCGTTTTTCTGGCTGAGCTGGTAAAAATCTGCAATTGCTTGCTCGGGAGACTGGACGTAAGTTCCCCAAAAGTTACGATTAACCTGACTTGGACAAGGGGTTACTAAGTCCATCAGTTCCGCACCGAGGATTTCACGCGCAGCCTGACTATCCTCAATCGTCTCTAATCGAACGGCTTCCTCAACCAACTGGTCTTTGAGGTCAATCAACTTATCTAGATCAGTCTCAACTTCCAAAACACCTTCGCCCACTCGTGCCAAAATACGATTGGTCAGGTAGATTCGATCCATTTCCTCAAATGCACTTTCAGCAATAACGTGTGTTACAAATTTATCTACTAAGGTCACTATAGAGCCTCCTTTTGACTAATCAAGGACGCGAGTGCCACCTGCAACTTCAGCGATATAGAAGCTTGGAGCGTATCCAACGACTTCTTCGTAGTGCTTGCCAACAGTTTCCTTAAAGGCCTCAACAGTATCTTTTTGCACCAAGGCAATGGCACAGCCACCAAAACCTGCTCCTGTCATACGAGCACCAAGAACACCTTCTTGAGCCCAAGCTGTGTGAACAAGAGTATCCAATTCCAAGCCAGTTACTTCGTAATCATGCTCCAGAGAAACGTGTGACGCATTCATCAAGCGACCAAATGTTTCCAAATCACCTGCTTGAAGGGCTGCTTGAGCTTTAAGGGTACGTTGATTTTCAAGCACAGCATGGCGAGCACGTTTCAAACGATTTTCGTCTTTAATCAGATAGCTGTATTGGTCAAAGGCCCATTCGTCCAATTCACCCAGGGTCTGAATATCCAAGGCAACTTGCAATTCTTCTACTGCTTTTTCACACTCAGCACGGCGTTCATTGTACTTAGAGTCTGCTAGTTCACGACGTTTGTTGGTATTCATGATGACAACGACATTGTCCTTCAAATCAAGCGGCACCAAGTCATATTCTAACGTATTGGTATCGAGGTAAATAGCACGTTGGTCAGCACCCATACCGATAGCAAACTGGTCCATGATACCAGAGTTGACTCCGATAAAGTTATTTTCCGTTTGTTTTCCGATTTTAACCAAATCCAAACGGTCTAGTTTTAAATCAAAGAGATACTCTGCCACAACACCAGTCAAGAGTTCCAAGGACGCTGATGATGACAAACCTGAACCATTTGGGATATTCCCAAAGACATAAAAATCAAAACCTTTGTCAATGACATGTCCAGCTTCTTGCAAGAAATGAAGAACCCCTTTTGGATAGTTGGTCCAGCTGTGCTCTTTTTCAAATTTGAGGTCAGCAAGAGGCACTTCGATGATACCATTGTCCTCAAAGTTGGCTGAGTAGAAACGCAAGACTTGGTCGTCACGCTTGCGAGCTGCACCGTATGTCCCCAAAGAAATAGCTGCTGGGAAAACATGTCCACCATTGTAATCCGTGTGTTCACCAATCAAATTGATACGGCCTGGTGAAAAGAAAGTTTGGTCTGCTTCTTGACCAAAAACGGCAAGAAAGTCTTTGCGAAGGGCTTCAGCAGTAAGATGTTGTGTCATGTAAATTCTCCTTTGACTGTTCGTTAAGTCATCTTAACGTGTAATCGTTTTCTTCTATTGTATCCAAGGGATTTGCCAAGGTCAATCCTTTTTACTAAACTTTTACTAAACTACCAGTAAAAAGCAGAAAAATATGATATACTAACCTAAAAGGAGGAGGATTTATGGCTACCTTAAAAGACATCGCACAGCTAGCCTCTGTCTCTATTGCGACCGTATCTCGTGTCCTCAATCGCGACCAGAGCCTATCTGTCACAGAAGAAACCAGACACCGTATTTTAACTGTCGCTGAAGAGTTGGGCTACACCAAGCACCTCAAGACAGGCGAGTCCCATAAGCCCAAGCAAAAGATTGCTATTATCCAATGGGTCAGCGAACAAGGGGAGTTGGATGACCTCTACTACTACCAGATTCGTCTCGGTATTGAAAAAAGAGCCCAAGAGTTGGACTATGATATCTTGCGCTATTTTAACGACCATCCTTTTACACTGAGCGAGGAAGTGATTGGAATTCTCTGCATCGGAAAATTTAGCCGAGCTCAGATTTCTGCCTTTGAAGAATACCAAAAACCTTTAGTCTTTATAGACAGTGATACCCTCTCACTAGGTCATACCTGTATTATCACTGACTTTTACACTGCTGTGAAACAAGTTGTAGACCATTTCCTCAGCCAAGGGATGAACCGTATTGGAATTCTCACAGGCCTTGAGGAAACAACCGACCAGGAAGAAATTATCCAGGATAAGCGGCTAGAGAATTTCAAAGACATTACCCAAGCAAATAGTATCTACCATGAAGAACTGGTTTTTCAGGGGAGCTTTACTGCCCAGTCTGGCTATGACTTGATGAAGGAGGCCATTCACAAGCTAGGAGAACAACTCCCACCAGCCTTTTTCGCTGCCAGCGATAGTTTAGCCATCGGTGCCCTTCGTGCTCTCCAAGAAGCTGGAATCAGCTTACCAGACCGCGTCAGCCTCATTTCTTTTAACGACACTAGCCTGACCAAGCAGGTCTATCCTCCCCTATCCAGTATCACTGTCTATACCGAAGAAATGGGCCGAGCAGGGATGGATATTCTTAACAAGGAAGTTCTCCATGGTCGGAAAATTCCTAGCCTAACCATGCTGGGCACCAGACTGACTTTGAGAGAGAGTACGAGGAATGAATAGGATAACAAAACGACCTCTAGCGAGATCGTTTTTCTAATGATGATGCCCATGCTTCTGCTCTAACTCTCTCACCCTCCGCTTATGTTGCGCATGATTGCTTTGACTGCTATCCACTTCGATAGTAATATTCTGCACGCCTCTTTCTTCTAAACATTGACGCACCACTTCTTTGGTCTCCATCATCTGCTCCCAGTCCTTGATACAAATGTGGACAACAGCATTGTTCTCTAGACCGTCCATGGACCAAATGCTAAGTTGATTGACACTTTTGACATTGGGTAGAGCCTCTATATCCTTTTCCAAATCACTTGTCTCGACTCCTTCTGGCACAGCATCTAGGAAAATCTTGAGTGCGCTCCAAAAGCGAGGAACAGCTTTTGTTAGAATAAAGATAGAAATAACAAGTGATAAGAGCGGATCGAGGATATACCAATCTGTAAATCGGAGGATAATGGCCATTAGAATGACAGCCAACCAACCAAGAGTGTCTTCCAAAAAATGCAAGCTAAGAATTGACTCGTTCTTTGTCTTTCCTTTACGGACTACTAGACTAGCTAGCACATTAATGGTCACTGCAATGATTCCCAGCCAGAGGATCCCTTCCTCATTAACGGGTTGTGGGTGAACGATCTTTGTGACATTTTCCAAAATCACTAGGACAGACCCTATCATAAGAATCACAGCAGTTAGCATAGCCCCTAAAAGGCTGAAACGCTTGTAACCCAAGGTGTACTGCCCATCTTCTTCTCGGTTTGAGATTGTTTCTAAAAGGGCTGATATGCCAATGGCTATAGCATCTCCTAAGTCATGAACAGAATCAGCAAGAACTGCACTTGATCCAAAGATTCCTCCTGCGATAAACTCAACAATAGCATAGCTTAAATTTAAGAAAAAAGATAACCAGATTGATGTTTTAGAACTCATTTCTCTCCCTCCTTTGGTATAATGGGTATATACATACTTCTTTCATTTGTATTATCTAATAAAATCCAAAGAAAGGATAGAAGCAAACTGTCAGTCCTGTTCAGTTCTGAACAGTTTGTCTCAAGTGTCTATATGCCAAAAAGAGACCGTCGAGTCAGTAAAACTAAAAAGGCCATCTATCAAGCTTTTTTACAACTTTTGAACGACAAAGGCTATGATACCACTACTGTTCAGGATATCATTGACCTAGCAGATGTTGGACGCTCCACTTTTTACTGTCATTACGAGAGTAAGGAACTGCTTTTAGATGAACTCTGTCGCTACCTCTTTCATCATCTCTTTGAAAGGGAAGGACACTTTACTACCGAGGACTACCTCGCACATATCTTTTTACATTTTCAGAAAAACCAGGACCATGTCACCAGTCTCCTTTTTTCCAAAAACGACTACTTTCTCCGCCAACTACACAAGGAATTCGAACACCACGTTTATCCCATGGTGGCGGGTGACTTGCAAGAGGCCTACCCAACTATTCCGGCCTCTTACCTCCAGCATTTTGTTGTGACGAACTTTATCGAGACTCTAACTTGGTGGCTAAAAAAAGGAAAATCTTATACCGAAGAGCAAGTGGTGAGATTTTACCTTGATGTAATGGAGATGACCTCTACAACTCCACTTGATAACTAAGCCTGTAACTCAGAAAGGAACCAACTATGTTAACTTCGATGATTCTAGGAATATTAACAATCGTACTAGCTCTCGCATTCTCATTACTTCACCTTGCTGCTGCTTTTTCAGCCATGAAACAAAAGAACTACAGTCTGGGAAACACGTGCATCTTGGTCGGCAGTTGCATCACTTCTCTGGCTCTAGCTATCTTTTACTTCGTCCCACTGGCAACCATTCTACTATGGATTGTGGGTTCGAGTATCGTCTGCTATGGTGCCTACTGGAACGGGCGACAGCAAGAAAAACAACACATCTCACATAACATCGTTCGTATAACGAGCGCTATTGTCATTACGGTATTATTCATTTTGCTCTAATACAAAAAAGGATCATCTGATCCTTTTTTACTTTTTTAAGAGCTTTTTGCTGCCTTGCTCCACTGATACCAACCAACTAGACTATTGATGAGATAAATCAGGTATTTCCCTTGGATTTGCAAGCTTTCTCCCCACCAGAGATAGATTGAAAAGACATTGGTAGCTGCCCAGAATATCCATTGTTCACGGTAAACAGCTGTCATGAGAATTTGCCCAACCCCATTAGTCGCATCGGTGATAGAATCACGATAAGGACGATTGGCTCCGATAGACTGATAAATGAACCCAAAGGCCAACCACCAAAGAACACTAATAGAAAGATACTTTGTCCAACCCTTGCCGTCCAGTTTACGCGCGACAAACTCTTGTTGTTCTTTCTTAAACTGGGCTTGATAAATCCAAACCAAGAGACCAATTGGCTGCATAATTGTAAAATAGAGAGTTGTTAAAACCTCACCATAGAAGCCTTTCTGCAGAGCCAAGATAAGGTAAATGACAGAGTTAATCAAACCAAAAAGGTAATTACTTGCTCGACCTTCCGATACAAAGATAACACAGATAATACCAGTCAGGCTACAAATCATCCCAACCCAGTCAACAATGCGGTGTTCATAAATCAACTCAAGCCAGATTGGAAAACTTCCTAAAACCAGTAGGTAAAGCCACTGGGCAAAACTACGATTGGTAAAGAGGTCATTCCAGATAGCCTTCATGGTTCCTGAAAATCCCAAATCAGCCATAGCAGCAACCATACGGCGGTAGCCACCAGACATTTCACCAAGAGTTATTTTGATATTCTTGAGTTTTGTTTGCAAATAAGTCGTCATATTTTCTCCTTTTGTTTTTAAAGAGCCGTGTCTGGATAGACTTTCGGACGCAACGCTCTATTATATATCTACTGAACTGTCTATACACAAGATTTCCATCCTTAGTCGACATGAGCTGGAAATCCTTATTTGTTAAGTAGTTCACAACACATTATACACCTATTATCTGAATAGTCAAGTGTATTTACAGTAAAATTTTAGAAAATCTTGAAAATTTCTTCTTATTTTCCATTTAAAAATGAAAATCATTAATTCTGACACCCAAAAAGCCCAGACGAAATTGTCTGAGCATTCTTTTATCTAGTTGTTTAAGGGAGTTGAGTTCAGTATGTTTAAAGTCTCTGCCCCATCATTTCTTCAACAAACCTTGTTCTTGTAGAAATTCTTTGGCTACTTGTTCTGCTGACTTGCCTTCAACACCGACTTGGTAGTTGAGCTGGCTCATCTGGCTTTCAGTAATTTTACCAGCCAATTTATTGAGAACTTTCTCCAACTCAGGATGCTTCTTAAGCAAAGCTTCTTTCATGAGTGGCGCTCCTTGATAAGGTGGGAAGAGTTGCTTGTCATCTTCCAAGACCTGCAAATCATAACGCGCCAATTCCGCATCAGTTGAATAGGCATCCGTGATTTGAATATCGCCTGACTGAATTGCCTGATAGCGAAGGGATGGCTCCATGGTCGCTACATTGAGGTTAAGACCATACATTGATTGCAAGCCCTTATTTCCATCTTCACGGTCATTAAATTCGAGAGTAAAGCCTGCCTTCAACTGTCCTTCTACTTTTTTCAAGTCCGAAATGGTCTTCAAGCCATATTCTTGAGCAATCTTTTTCGGAACAGCTACAGCGTAGGTATTTTGATAAGACATAGGTTTGAGATAGGCTAGATGATCCTGTTTGGCAATGCCATCACGCGCCACTTGATAAACCTGCTCTGGCTCATGACCCACTTTCGGTGATGGTTGAAGCAGACTTTCAGTCACCGTACCGGTAAATTCAGGATAGATATCAATATCGCCTTTTTTCAGAGCTTCATAGAGGAAGCTTGTTTTCCCAAAATTCGGTTTAACAGTCGCAGTCATACTGGTATTTTCCTCAATTAGGAGTTTATACATATTAGCCAAGATTTCTGGTTCTGGTCCCAATTTCCCAGCAATAACCAAGTTTTCTTTCTCTTTTTGAGCTAAGAGGGCTGGACTATAAGACAGACCGAGCAATATGGTCACCAAGGCAAAACCAGAGAAAATCGTTCTCAATTTTGCCTTTTCCATCACTTTTAGTAGGAAGTTAAAAGCAATGGCTAGCACTGCAGAAGAAAGTGCCCCAATCAAAATCAGACTGGTATTATTGCGGTCAATTCCCAAAAGGATAAAGGAACCCAGTCCGCCTGCCCCAATCAAGGCAGCCAAGGTCGCCGTACCGATAATCAAGACCGCTGCCGTCCGAATACCAGACATAATGACAGGCATGGCAAGTGGAATTTCAAACTTCTTGAGTCGCTCCCATCTAGTCATCCCAAAGGCAATCCCAGCTTCTTGCAGACTTGGATCAATTCCCTTCAGCCCAGTAATAGTATTTTGCAAAATCGGGAAAATCGCATAAATCACTAGTGCTGTCAAAGCAGGCAAGGTTCCAATTCCCATCAAGGGAATAAAGAGTCCCAACAAGGCCAGAGACGGGATGGTCTGGAAAATTCCTGCAATCTGCAAGACCCAGTCCGCCATCTTTTCATGATAACGAAGATAAACAGCCAAGGGAATCGCAAGCAAAATAGCTAATAACAAGGTCAAAAGTGATAACTGCAAATGTTGAGATAGAGCTGTTACCCAATCACCAAAACGATCCTGAAAAGTTGATATCAAATTAGCCATGAACACTACCTCCAAACAAGTCTGCTACAAAGTCTGTTGCAGGCGCTTTCAAAATCGTCTCGGGATTAGCCACCTGACAAATCTCTCCATCCTGCAAGACAGCAATACGGTCCGCCAATTTCAAGGCTTCATCCGTATCATGGGTCACAAAAATCGTTGTCATCCCAAACTCTTTATGCAATTCTTTCGTCAGAACCTGCAACTGTTTTCTCGAAATAGCATCCAAGGCTGAAAAAGGTTCATCCATGAGGAGAATCTTAGGCTGACCAATCATGGCACGGACAATCCCGACCCGTTGCTGTTCTCCACCAGATAATTCATTAGGTAAACGATGCCCATACTCAGCCACTGGTAAACCAACCTTAGCCAAAAGCTCTTCTGTTTTCTGAGCAATCTCTTCCTTAGTCCACCCCTTCATCTCAGGAATGAGAGCAATATTTTCCGCAACCGTTAGATTAGGAAATAGAGCAATGGCCTGTAAAACATAACCAGTAGAAAGACGAAGTTCACGCTCATCATAGTCTTTGATGCGCTTGTCATCCATATAAATATTTCCATCAGTCGGTTCCAAGAGACGGTTAATCATCTTGATCATGGTCGTCTTACCGGATCCAGAAGGTCCAACTAAAACCATGAACTCCCCATTCTCAATCCGTAAATTGACATTTCTCAAAACATCTTTTTCTGTATAGCGTAGTGCTACATTTTTGTATTCAATCATTCTTTGTCCTCATTTTAAAACTTCCCTCGGTTGGTCAAGTTACCAAACTTTTAATAACTAATTTACCCCATTCTAAACCTCATTTCCCTTCTCTTTCAGATTAGCCAAAATTCTTTCTTGAAAGGCTTCAAACTGGCGAATTTCTTCCTCGGTGAACCCTTTATAAAAAATAGCATCCAACTTTTGACTGATACGATGGCCAACTTCTTTCTGGGACCAACCTTGCTCTGTCAACTTGACATATTTCTTTCGCTTATCTATTCCACATGAGCTAATGATGACCAGGTTTTGCTCCTCAAGTTTCTTTATCATGGTTGTGAGCGTATTGTTGGTGAGACCAGTCGCCAGCGCAATATCTGTCGCGGTTGCACAGCCAGTTTCACTATTCCATAAAACCGCTAAAATCTTTCCCTGTTCACTCCGATAAAGAGCCTCAGGATCCTGACTCAGTAACTTTTGAAAAATCCGCCCATTCAACAAACGAATATGATGGGCAACTAAATGACTATCTTTCATGACCTCTCCATTTTATTTCTATATCGAATTGTTTTTTATTGTAACACCTGTCATTCCATCTGTCAACTATTTCGACTTAGAAATAATTTCCACCAACAAAAAAGACCTCCTACCTAAAGTAGAAGATCTTCACTATTTATTAACTTAATCTGTCATTTCGGACACCAGTGTTCGATGTTCCAGTGGTAAACTGCACATAACCAGCAAGAAGATAAATCCTGACTGTACCCAGAAGAGAGCCAAGTCAAAAATTCCATGTACAGCGACTACTGTAAGGAAGGAGAGATAA
Source organism: Streptococcus mitis (assembly GCF_003942795.1). Lineage (GTDB taxonomy): Bacteria > Bacillota > Bacilli > Lactobacillales > Streptococcaceae > Streptococcus > Streptococcus mitis_BJ. Next base: position 10,517 of record NZ_RJNY01000015.1, on the reverse strand, counting down.
AGACCGATAATTGGTCGTTTGCCAGACTCCTGACTCATATCCATCATCATGTGAACCGGGATAACCGAAGAAATGGATAGGAGAATGGTTCCAATCAAGCCATAACTCAAAATAGTATCGATGTAAAGACTATGCGCGTGCTCGTGGTAAGGTGCATGAATTCTCGGATAAGAATTCATATAGGTCAGTGGTCCCTCGCCCCAGATCGGATTTTGTTTAAACAAAGTCATACCCGCATTCCAAATTGAAACACGCTCCTCCATTGAAGAATCTAGTGTTCCCATACGGACACCCAAATCGCTTGAGAAGAGGAAACAAAGTCCAATTCCGAAAACTCCAATACTGAGCCAGAAGGCACGCCAGTTTTTAATGGTTGTAAAAAGATAAATGATTGCACCAGCAATGATGGCAGGAAAGGCTGTTCTATTTTGCGTAAAATTCAAACCAAATAGATTCACAAAACCTGCTAGCACACAAAAGACTTTCAGCCATCTTAACTTCGTCGTTGTAAAGAGATAAAAGGCAATCATGATACAGAAGCAACAGATAATCCCATAGTAGTTAGGATTGAAGAAGGTCACCTCCGCACGGTTTTGGTGCCATACTTGCATATTAGGCGAAAGAAAGGCGTAGTTAAATTTCTTTACAATTTGGAAATGTTCCAAAGTAGCAAAAGCCGCAGAGAGCACACTACCAAACAAGATTGTCTGCAGTATCAGTCGAAAGAAAGCATGTGTCAGACGTTTCTGGTAATAACTAAAGAAAATGAGGAAGAGAAACATCAGTAAAGATGCAACCAATCCAAGCCAGTTCTTGGCAACGATAGAGATGATACTACTGTAGGCAATAAAAAAGATAAGTACAGGATGTTTGATTAATCCTTTGATAATTCCCTTCATCTCCCCAGTAACAAGTAAACCTATCAAATACAAAGCAAAGAGCGCTAAGAACAAATAAAAAGGTAAAAAGATACTTATGATCATCAAATACAAAAAGAAATCTTTTTTCGAAAGCCCTCTTATCTTATCCAGTAATCCAATTGATTTCAAAACGGATCCTTTCTGTTCTGGATTTCTCCAGAAGATAAATGCTAAACTATCTTTATATTCTACCATTTNTTCCGTCATTTGGGAACAATGAACACGTTTTCACCACAAAAAAACTCTTTCATTAATATAGCACTAGAACTGAATTTTTCTGCCGTTTTCCACTACTTGATAGGTCTGACTTTGCAAATCAATTTCTGCTACTGCTGTTACGGACTTATCTTTATTTTGACGTTTGATTACAATGCTGTGAGCTGTTGGTGTTTCTATCTCAATAGTCCCTTCTAGGTCAAAGGCCTCTGATTGATTACGGAAAGAAAATAGATTGAGAAGAGACTTCACCACAGGACGTTGAACTTCTTCTGCTATTTCCTCCTTGCTATAGTAATGACGATTAATATTTCGACCTTCTTTGGTTTCTTCTAATAATTTTAAGTCATTTTTTCCTGCTAATAGACCCACATAGTAAACCTGAGGAATGCCTGGAGCAAAAGCTTGAATCAAACGAGCTAGGAAATACTTGACATCATCATCTCCGAGCGCAGAATAGTAGGTTGAATTGATTTGGTAGATATCTAGATTGTTATACTCTGCACTAGAGTACTTACGTTTTACATTCGCTCCAACCTTATAGAGCTCATTTGAAGCATAGTCAATTTCCTCATCAGTCAGGATATCCTTGACATCCACCACTCCAATCCCATCATGAGTATCTAGTGTCGTAAATTGCTTCATCGGGCTCATCTTTAACCACTTAGCCAAGCGCTCTGTTCTGGAACTGTAAAGAGTATAAAGGGTCACCATTGGAAGGGCAAAATCGTAAACATAGTAATCATGATCCGCTATTTTAAACTGAATCGAATAGTGTTCATGAATCTCAGGTAAGAGCTCTGCCTCATACTCAGCAGCGATATCTCGAATTTTGTCCAATAAATTCCAAATATCTGGTTCCACAAAGAAATCATTGGTATCCAATTTCTTCACTGCATAAGCAAAGGCATCTAGACGAATCAAATCACACCCATTACTTGCCAGGTGCTGAATGGTCTTACGGATAAATGCCATCGTTACTTCTTTGGTCACATCAAGATCAATCTGCTCCTCACCAAAGGTATTCCACAAATGTTCTACTGAACCATCTGCAAAAACAATCTCTTGCTTTGGTGCACGATCCTTACGCTTGTAAATTAAATCTACATCAGCTTGTGTCGGACGGTTTTCTGGCCAAAACTTATCCCAGTTTAAAAAGAGATCTTTAAATTCACTGGCTTCATGTTTTTCTTGATAGTCCTTATAATACTTAGATTGACGAGAAATATGGTTAATCATAAAGTCAAACATAAGATAATATTTCTCACCTAAACGCTTAACATCCTCCCAATCACCAAACGCTGGATCCACTTCGTCATAGTCAACCGGTGCAAATCCACGATCTCCTGTTGATGGGAAAAATGGTAGAAAGTGAACTCCACCAATAGCATCACCAAAATGTTCTTCCAAATTCTCATACAAGTCTTTAAGGTTATTTCCAAGACTATCTGAGTAAGTAATCAACATAGTTTTATTTTGAATGGTCATAGATGTTCTCCTTTTTCTGATGAAAGCCAAGTCTCATATGACCTGGCTTCGTAAATGAAAGATATTTTAATATTTTTGTTCACATTGAACTCGTACTAAACTGCAAGCAACTAAGTACGACTTTCTTGTTTTCTACATAGAATTGTCAACAAGCTGAACTGTTCGTCTATGTATGGAATTATAAATTCCCTAAGCACTTCTTACTTCACTGCTCCGTTACTCATTCCTGAAATGATATGTTTTTGGAAGATGAGGTAGACAATGGTTATCGTTACAATTCCCACAATATAAGATGCAAAACTTGGTCCATAGTCATTGAAGTACTGACCTTGGTAGTTGTATTGGAAGAGAGGCAAAGTCCACATCTTGGAATCCTTATTCAGAATCAACAGTGGCAGCATAAAGTCATTCCAGAACCAGAGGGCATTGATAATCAAAGTTGTCGCATGCATGGGCTTCAACATTGGAAAAATGATTCGACGATAAGTTGTAAAACGATCAGCCCCATCAATTTCTGCAGCTTCATCTAAACTATCTGGTATACTGATTTTAATATAACCAATATATAAGAAGAGAGTCTGTGGAATTGCATAAGTTAGGTAGAGTATTACTAACCCCCACATATTTGCTAGACCGAGTTTACTCATCATAACTGTGATGGGAATCATAATCACTTGAAATGGAACAAATATTCCTAAAATCAAGAGCGAATACATAATTGCAAAGGCTTTTTTCTTGGACATATTTCGAGCAATGGAATAAGCTGCAGCTGGTATAAAGAAAGCTACTACAATCAATGATAACACCGTAATAACAGCTGAATTCCAGAAATAGCCTCCAATCCCATCCGAAACCAAGCGTTCATAATTGCTTAATGTAAAAGGATTGGGAAAACTAAAGAAATGATTCATGATATCCTTAGTTATCTTAAAGGAACTAAAGACCGTTACCAACAAAGGAACAAGTATAAGGATACCACCGACTATCAAGAGGACATATTTCCAAAACTGATTCAATTTTTCTTCTTTTTTCATGTGTAGGACTCCTCTATTAGATTTCAAATTTCTTTGATAGCTTGATTTGGATAAGAGAAACAATTCCAATAATTAAGAATAAAATCAAGGCAATTGCATTCGCATATCCATATTGATTACTCTTGAAAGCATAATTGTAGACTAAAAGTCCAAGAGACGTTGTAGCATTGTTTGGACCACCACTCGTCAAGGCAAAAATCTGGTCAAAAGCTGTCAAACCGGACTTAAGAGCCAGAATAAAAACCATAGAAATCGTTGGCAGCAGATAGGGTAATTCAATCTTCCAAAAGGTTTGTTTGCTTGTTGCACCATCAATTGATGCAGCCTCTAAAATATCATTTGGAATACTCTGAAGAGCAGCAAGAAAGAGAATGATTGGCATTGCTACTCCTTGCCATAGAAGAACAAAAATAGTTGCCACTACCGCTCCGACAGGTGTTCCTAATAGACTCTCTTGTAAAAAACTAATCCCTAAAATTCTTCCAATCGTTGGAAGACCATAGTTGAAAAATTGTTTAAAAATCAAGGAAACTGTCAAACCAGACAAAACAGCCGGGAAAAAGAACCAAGCTCTAAAGAAGGTCTGTCCTTTCATCTTAGAATTTAAGGCTCGTGCCACAACCATCCCAATTGTAATCTCTCCAATAATCAATGCCAGAGTTAAAATCAAAGTAAAAGCTATGGCTGTGAAGAATTTGCCATCAATCATTAGCAATTTGTAGTTATTCAAACCAACAAATTTATAATTATAGGTCAATCCAGTCCAGTTAGTCAAACTATAGAAAGCACCTTGTACCATTGGAAAGTAAAAGAAGATAGCTTGTAAAGCAAGCGGGATGAGCAAAAATGTCCAACCCCAGTATTTATTTAAAAATTTTCGAATAGCCATATCATCTTAACTCCTATTCTAGTCCAAATCTGCCTTCATTGGATTAAAGAAAGCATTGAGATTGTTTGCCATATTTTTCAGATTTTTATCCATCAGGTAACCTGTACTTAGATTAAAAAAGTCTTCTTCAGAGTTCCAGCGTTGGCCCAACCAAACATAATGTTTGTCCGTAAATGCCAGTTTAGAAATAGCTGCAAGCGCTGAATCTTCTTTTTCCTGTATGCCTTTTACCGCAACAGGTGATCCATCTACATCATAGTATGACTGCATAGCTTTTGGACTAGTCATATAGCTGATAAATTCTTCGGTTTCCTTAGGGTGTTTGGTAGTAGCTGAAGTTGATAATGCCATATCCCCTGCACCAACAGTGACTTCTTTTCCTACTTCTTCTCCAGGAAAAGCAAACATCCCCACCTCAAATTTTGGATCCTGTTGATTAATTGCGGCTAATGCCCATGATCCTTGTGGCATCATCAAGGCTTTTCCACTCGAAAATGCTACCACCGCATCATTATAAGAGGCACCACGCCAACCATCTTGAGCATTATCTGCTAATAAATCGAGTCGTTCTGCATCTGCTTTTAAAATAGCATCATCTGCAGAGATGGCGTTTGGTTTTGAAAAGCGAAGGTAATTATTAGCCGCGTCTCCACTACCCGTAAGAGTAATGAGAGAAAGTTGGTGGTAACCATTTAATGTCCAGCCTTCATTGCCTGCAACCGCAAACGGAGAATTCCCACTATCTTTTATCTTTTTAACAATCTCTTGAAATTCTTTAAAAGTCTTCGGTTCCTCAAGTCCTAATTCTTTAAACTTCGTTTTATTGTAATAGATTCCATAAAGGTTGGCCGTTAAAGGCACACTATAAACTTTATTATTAATCGCATACTTTTCGGCATAGTCATTCTTGATGTTCTCAAGATAGGGTTTTCCTGTCATATCTGCAAAATAGCCTGCCTTCGCCCACTCCTGAAAATCCATATTTTGAGGATAGATATTAATAATATCTGGAACATCTCCTGATAAAATCCGAGTCTTTAGAACAATTCCAGCTGAAGGTACTGTAGTCAGCTTCACATCAATATTAGGGTGTTCCTTCTCAAAATCATCCACTATTCTTTGCAAGGTATCTGCCATCTCGGTCTTCTGGTTAAAAAACTCAATCGTTACCTTACCATCAGTTGATTGATTGTTCTGACCACAAGCCACTAGGCCTAGTAAACTTGCCCCAGCTACTAAAAGAAAACCTGCTTTCTTATACCATTTCATTGGAATGCCTCCTTGATAAATTTATACGCTTTTATTATAGTCTTTTGAATTTATACTGTCTACTCAAAAAATCTCCTGGTGATAGGGTAACAGTTAAACCTGCATACATGAGCTCTGCACCCGAATAAACAATGTTTGTACCTTCCAGCTCATAAAGCCCTTCCACCTCCAAATCTTTCAGTTTCAAGGTGGTTTCCATTGTTTCTACAACTGATAGGACTCGGACGTAGGTTACAATCGTTTGATTTCCATAGTTAAATTGTAGAGCTGCTTCATTGGATTCAGCATTGGGATTGATTAACCTATACTGATTTCCCAACTGGACTACTGGTCGCAATTCTTTATACAAGTTCACCTGATTAGCGATCTCAGCTTTCTCCTCATCTGATAAACTTGTCAAATCAAGCTCATAGCCCAGATTTCCCATCATGGCTACATGACCGCGAGTTTCCAATGGTGTCATTCGTCCCATCTGATGATTTGGTACCGCTGACACATGAGCCCCCATAGAAATGGTTGGATAGAGATAGGATGAACCGTATTGAATTGGTAAACGTGCAATAGCATCTGTATTATCACTAGCCCAGACTTGTGGGAAATAACGCATCATACCAAGATCATTTCGTCCACCACCACCAGAGCAGGACTCAAAGAGAATATGGCTATACTTCTCTGTCAGATAAGAAACGAGTTCGTAAAGCCCCAGCATGTACTGATGAGACTGCATCTGGGTTTCCAGATAAACTGAACCATTCCCCAGATTAGTGATATTGCGGTTCATATCCCATTTGATGTAGTCAATATCATGATGAGAGAGGAGTTCATCTAAGACATTTTTCAAATATTCTACTACCTGAGGATTAGCAAGATTAAGTACTAATTGATTTCGAGAATAGGTATGCTCATAACCTGAAACCTGAATGGCCCAGTCAGGATGTTTACGATACAAGTCGCTATCAACGGAAATCATCTCAGGTTCTAACCAAAGACCAAACTGCAAACCTCTTTCATGGATCGCTGAAATCAGACTTACTAGACTTCCACCCAATTTTTCCTCATTAACACGCCAGTCACCTAAAGCACGATTATCATCAAAGCGATTACCAAACCACCCATCATCTAATACAAAAAGTTCAATTCCAACTTTCTTAGCTTCATCAGCTAGTTCTAACAATTTTTCTCTCTGAAAGTCAAAGTAGGTAGCTTCCCAGTTATTGATTAGAATTGGACGCTCTTTTTTAGAAAATTTACTTGGCATAATGTGCTTAAGTACAAAATTCTGACTTTCATGACTAATACCAGTTAATCCCTCGTCTGAATAGGTCACTAAAGCTACCGGTGTTTCAAAGTTTTCCTCAGGATCTAACTTCCAAGAAAAATTTTCTGGATTAATTCCAATAGCCACCCGAACTTCATTCAGTTGATTCTTTTGGACAAAAGCTTCGAAGTTTCCACTATACATCAGTTGTAGAGCAAACACATTCCCAGCATCCTCTGTAACTCCTTGATCACATAATAGAAGAGCTGGTGTTTGAGCATGCCCAGAAGCTCCACGGTTCGAACTAATCGAAAAGATTCCTTGCTCTACCTGTTGACGTCGGACAGTCTTTTCACGAGCATAAGCTCCCTGCAGAGTTACTATTTCGTAAGCTGCAGCAGGAAAATCAGCCATAAAAGAAAAGTCCTTATGAATGACAACTTCCTGATTGCTATTATTTTCCAATTTGCTGTAACTAGCAATTGTCGCATCATTATCAAAAGCTGTATAATACAAAGTCAGACTAAGTTTAGCTTGAGGATCTTTTAAAATCAAGGCAAGCGTCTCTGTAGCATCCATGATGTGAGGAGAAGGTAAGCCCTGTGGACCATTCTGACCTTTTAAAATCTTTGCTTCTACAAATCGAAAGTCTGTTACTTCAGTTGCATCATGTTGAATCTGTAAAGTTGGTTTTCTAAAGTCACCCAAACCATGCTGTCCAAAAATCTGACGTTGCGTATCCAAACTAAAGGTTCGATTAGTAGCTGTTGGATTAGCAGAAAAAGCATGATCGCGTTCGTAAACACTATTAGCCCCTCTATAGTTCTTAATAGTCTTTCCTAAATGTTTTAATAATAAGAACCCATCCCTATTTTCAATAATCAAACTTAAACCTTTACTCTCAACGTAAAATAGATTATTCTCTATCCGAATTCCCATAAATTGTACCTCATCTATTTCTTGAAAAAATTTTAACACATAAAAGCGCTTTCTAAAATAGAAAAATGTCTCTAAAGTATGGTAAAATGTTAGGTAGGAGGTGGCCCATGCTCGTTTTTTCAGAATACCAGACTGGAACAATTGATCTTTCTCTTAGCTTTTACGGCTATGAAGAATGCACGCCTAACTACTCTTTTGGCCCAGCTATTCGAGATACCTATGTACTACATTACATTACTAAAGGAAAAGGTCAATTCCATTATAAGGGGAAAATTGTTGATTTAAATGAAGGAGATTTCTTTCTACTAAAACCAGATGAATTAACATTCTATCAAGCAGATAGCCAGGATCCTTGGGCTTACTACTGGTTGGGGATCACTGGAGGGAGAGCACCCGACTACTTTGCTCTATCTCAAATTTCTGACCAATCCTACCTCACCCAGTCAAATAACTGTCATACACAAACAACTGCAAAACTCATCTCAGATATTGTCCGTTTCGCTCAGATTACAAAATCTAATGAATTGGCTCAACTACACATCATGGGACAACTCCATGAACTAATGTTTCATCTAGGAACTATTGCTCCCAATCAGAAAAGAGAGAATATTTCATCAACCCACCAACTCTATCTTGACTGCAAACAATTAATTGATAGTCACTATCCACAATCGCTCACCATTCAAGATTTAGCTAAAGAGCTATCGGTTCATAGAAGTTACTTAACTAGTGTGTTTAAAGAGTTTCACCAACTCTCTCCAAAAGAGTATTTACTTTTCGTTCGAATGAAGCGCGCTCAACAGTTACTAGAACACACCAATGAAACGATCAAAGTCATTGCATATTCTGTGGGTTTTTCAGATCCACTACATTTCTCAAAAGCCTACAAACAGTTTTTTCATAAAACACCTAGTCAAACCCGAAATGAATACTCTAACTCTCTCTTAGCTAGAAAGGAAAATCAATGAAATCACACCAACTAGTTTACCAAATATTAGCTAGAGAAAACGATTATGTTAGCGGAGAAAAAATCGGAGAAGAACTGAATTTAAGCCGTACATCCATATGGAAAGCGATCCAACGTCTTCAACAAGAAGGCCTAGAAATTGACAGTATCAAAAATAGAGGATACAAGCTTATTCAAGGCGATCTGATATTACCTGATTTGATTCAAGAGAAAACCAACTTAATCGTTCACTACAAACCTGAAACCAAATCAACCCAAACAGATGCAAAAGAAGGAATTGAAGCTGGAAACAAAGGAAATACACTCTATCTTTCAACCTGTCAAACAGCAGGTCGTGGACGCTTTCAGCGTCCCTACTATTCTCCATCTCAGGGTGGGATCTATATGTCCCTGCATATTCAACCCAATCTTCCCTATGAAAAACTCCCTTCCTATACTCTCCTTGTAGCTGCTGCAACCTACAAAGCCATTAAAAATCTAACTATGATAGAAGTAGATATCAAATGGGTAAATGACATCTACTTAAAAAATAAAAAGATAGCAGGTATCCTCACCGAAGCAATGACATCAGTTGAGACAGGCTTGGTTACAGATGTCATTATCGGACTTGGTATAAATTTTTCTATAGCAGACTTTCCAGATGACCTAAAAGAAAAAGCAGGTAGCCTATTTATGCCACCTGCACCAATTAGTCGTAATGAGCTCATCAGCGAAATATGGAATTGTTTCTACAATACGGATCCAGATGAGCTACTTTATATCTATAAAGAAAGATCATTAGTTCTTGGAAAAGAAGTTACCTTCCAGCTAGATGGAAAACTTAAAAAAGGACTTGCAAAAGAAATCTCAGAATCCGGCCAACTTAAAGTCGAATTTGAAGATAAACATACTATCTGGCTAAATAGCGGAGAAATATCACTAACAAGTTGGTAATAAACAAATCCCCCTTTTAACGATTTAGAAGGGGGATTTACTTACTAAAAAAAGAGCCTGACAGCTCTCTTAACGTACGGAGAATGGGGGATTCGAACCCCCGCGCCGGTTACCCGACCTAACGATTTAGCAAACCGTCCTCTTCAGCCTCTTGAGTAATTCTCCTATTAATGGGCACGAGTGGACTCGAACCACCGACCTCACGCTTATCAGGCGTGCGCTCTAACCACCTGAGCTACGCGCCCAAGTTCAAAAACTTGGTATGAACTTTCGTTCAAAGCGGGTGACGAGAATCGAACTCGCGACAACAGCTTGGAAGGCTGTAGTTTTACCACTAAACTACACCCGCTTAATAAAACAAAATATGGCGCGAGACGGAATCGAACCGCCGACACATGGAGCTTCAATCCATTGCTCTACCAACTGAGCTACCGAGCCAAATTGCGGGAGCAGGATTTGAACCTACGACCTTCGGGTTATGAGCCCGACGAGCTACCGAGCTGCTCCATCCCGCGTTAATATAAAAAGGAGGATGTGGGATTCGAACCCACGCACGCTTTTACACGCCTGACGGTTTTCAAGACCGTTCCCTTCAGCCGGACTT